>DATABW010000113.1:0-7481 GCA_036259375.1 Woeseiaceae bacterium | reverse complement strand
CAGCGTGACGCTGTCACCGCCGTTATTGAATCCCAGGAATCCGCTGGACAACGGCAGCGGCGGCAGCGTGTCCGTCGATTACGGCAGCGAAGGCGGCAGCGACGAGTCTGTTACGCGCGATCCGGACGTGACCGGCGCGCTGCCCCTCGTGCAACACAGCGGCGCGGCCGGTGCCGGCGGTACGCTGTTCTCGCCGGGCACGCAGGTCACCGGGGCGCAGTTCGCGGGCTGCGAGCCGCTCCCGACGGGGCCGTTCGAGATTTACGAAATTCAGGGCGCCGGCGCTGCCTCGCCGTTTACGGGGCAGCTGATCCAGTCGGTCGACAACGTCGTCACGGCGCTGTCCACGGACGGCTTCTTCATGCAGACGCCGGCCGCGCGCAGCGACGGCAATGTCGATACGTCCGACGGCATTTTCGTTTTTACCGGGGACGCGCCGGCCGTCGCCGTCGGCGACCAGGTGGACGTCACCGCTCGCGTGCAGGAGTTCTTCGACTTTACGGAGCTGGGTGGCGACCCGGTCGTGCAGGTGGACAGCAGCGGCCATCCGCTGCCGCCGGCGGTGATCTTCGACGCGGCGGTACCCTCGCCGGATCCGGCGGCGCCGAGCTGCGCGCTGGAATACGAGTGCTACGAAGGGATGCTGATCTCGATCGCGGCGGGGACCGTCACCGGCTCCAACCAGCATTTCGGCTCCGACCCCGTGGCCGAAGTTCACGTGACCGCGGCGCCGGAGCGCGCGTTCCGTGAGCCGGGGGTCGAGTTCCCCGGCATCGCGTCGCGGCCGGACATCCCGGTATGGGACGGCAACCCGGAAGTGTTCGAGCTCGACCCGGACAAACTCGGGCTGCCGAACACGATCATTCCGGGCGGCTCGTCGTTCGAGGCGGTCGGCGTGCTCGGGTTCGAGTTCGGCGGCTACGAACTGTGGCCGTCGAGCTTGTCGTTCAGCCCGCTGCCGATCCCCCAGCCGGTGCGGGCGCGCGAGGCCGGCGAGTTCACCATCGGCAGCCTGAACCTTTTCCGGCTGTTCGACGACGTGAACGATCCGCCCGATACGAACACCCAGGGCGAACCGCGCGACGACTCGGTGGTGTCGACGGATGAATACGAGCGGCGCCTCGCGAAGTTCGCTGCCTACATCCTGGAGGTGCTCGACGCGCCGGACATCCTGGCCGTGCAGGAAGCCGAGAAGCTCGGCGTGCTCGAGGACCTTGCCGCCGTGATCTCTGCGGTGAACCCGGGCGTCGTGTATACGGCGTACCTCGAGGAAGGCAACGACATCGGCACCATCGACGTCGGCTTCCTGGTGCGCAACACGGTCGCGGTCGATGACGTGACGCAGCTCGGACGGGACGAGATCTTCGACTTCGACATGTCGCCGCTGCACGACCGGCCGCCGCTGCTGCTGCAAGGGCGCATCATCGTAGGGGACGATTACCCGGTTTCGGTCATGGTGGTGCATAACCGTTCGCTCGGCGGCATAGAGGATACTGGCAGCAACGGCGATCGCGTGCGGCTGAAGCGGCTCACGCAGGCGCAGTCGATCGCGGCGCGCGTTCAGGCGATGCAGGTGGACAATCCGGACCTGCGCCTGGCGATCGTGGGTGACTTCAATGCGTTCGAGTTCACCGACGGCTTCGTCGATGCCGTCGGCCAGATCGCCGGCAGCTTCGATCCGGACCGGAACCTGCTGTCCGGCCCAGACCTGGTGACGCCGGACCTCATCAACCAGGTGCTGTCGATCGGGTCGCAGGAGCGTTATTCGTTCATCTTCGACGGTTCAGCCCAGGTGCTGGACCATGCGCTCACCAGTATGGCGCTGGACGGGTCTGTCCGCGGTCTGGAATACGGGCGCGGTAACGCGGACGCGGCGGAGAACCTGATCGACGACGCGACGACGCCGCTGCGCTCCTCCGATCACGACGGGCTGGTACTGTTCGTCACCACCGATCTCGATGCCGACGGCGTCAACGACGACGCGGATTTCTGCCCGATGACGGCGATTCCGGAAACGGTGCCGACCTCAGGGCTGGGCGTCAACCGGTTCGCGCTGACCGACGGCGATCTCACGTTCGACACCCGCTCGCCGGCAGGCGAGGGCCCGTCGGCAACGTTCTCGACCGCCAACACAGCGGGCTGCTCCTGCACGCAGATCATTGCCGCCCAGGGCCTGGGCGCCGGCCACCGCCAGTTCGGCTGCAGCCTCGGCGCCATGCAGCACTGGACCGACCTGGTACGCCCCTGATGGGGCGGGGTCGGACCAGCGCGAGGCCTTGATTGTGAACGGATTACTCTGAGAATCAGCGCCTGTGGCGGCCTTAGTAGCCCATTTTTGGCCTTAAAAAACTCGCTGTAGCCGGGGAGCCTTGGCAAGCGATGCATTTCGGCAGGAAAATGGCGCGATTAAGCGGAGTTGGGGCTCGTTCTTGAGCTCTGTTCCGTTTTGCTACAAAGACTTGGGTTGGTCCGACCCTGGAGCTAGCGGTAGCGGTCCATGAGGCGGGCCAGGGTTTCTTTGCCGGGGGTCAGTTCTTCGTAGGGGATTTTCGAGAGGGGGCGGTCGACGCTGCCGGAGAGGTCGTGCATGTCGCCCATCTCCTCGTCGATGTAGAGGAGCCCGGTGATGATCTCGCCGGCGCGGACGCTGTCGCGGAGGAAGGAGAAAGCCGCGGCGCGGCTGGTGGGGTCGTAATGTTTGTCGACCTTGCGGAAAACGATCTTGCTGCCGTCGTGCAGCTGCACCGGCATCGCCTCGCCTGCTTCGTAAGCCGCCCGGATCTCCTCGGCGGGCGGCACGAAATCCGTGTCGATCACGTGATGATAGTGCTGGCGCGTGTGGGCGTAACTCTTTGTCGAGCCCTCGTGATCGTTGAAGGTCACGCAGGGGCTGATGATATCGAGCAGCGCGAATCCCTTGTGCATCAGGGCGCCCTTGATCAGCGGCACCATCTGCTGCTTGTCGCCGGAAAAGCTGCGCGCAATGTAGGTCGCGCCCAGGCCGATGGCGGTGCTCACCGGGTCGATCGGCATCTGGCGGTTCGCCGGCCCTTTCTTGGCCTTGCTGCCGATGTCGGCAGACGCCGAGTACTGACCCTTTGTCAGCCCGTACACGCCATTGTTCTCGATGATGTAGCACATGTTCAGGTTGCGCCGGATCACGTGCGCGAACTGGCCCATCCCGATCGACAGCGAGTCACCGTCGCCGGACACGCCGATGTACATGAGATCCTTGTTGGCCGCGTTCGCGCCGGTGGTGACCGACGGCATGCGGCCGTGCACCGAATTGAACCCGTGCGACTGGCTGACGAAGTACGCCGGCGTCTTGGACGAGCAGCCGATGCCGCTCATCTTGGCGAGCATATGCGGCTCGATCCCGAGCTCGAACACCGCCTGGATGATGGCCGCCGTAATGGAATCGTGACCGCAGCCGGCGCAGAGCGTCGACACGGTGCCTTCGTAGTCCCGCGCCGTCAGGCCGAGCTTGTTGCGCGGCAACTTCGGGTGGGCGATCTTGGGTTTGGGCATGTAGCTCATGGTCGGATCCCGGTCACGCGGCGCGGCCCCTGGCCTGGTCTTCCAGCACCTTCGTTACGACGAACCTGGCGGAGAGCGGCATGCCGTCGTAGTGCAGGATCGGCACGAGCTTCGATGCGTCGGCCTCGAGGTCCAGCATCAACAGCGAGCGCAGCTGGGCGTCGCGGTTCTGTTCGACCACGTATACACGCTCGTGCTTCGCGATGAACTCCCTGACCTGCTGGTTGAACGGAAATGCCTTCACGCGACAGTAATTGAGGCCGCTGCCCTTGTTCTTCAACTGGCCCATCGCCTCGCGCACGGCGCCGTCGCAGCTGCCGAGCGACAGGATGGCGCGCTTGTTGAACTTGGAATACTCGATCACCGGTTGCGGCACGAGGTCCCGGGCCGTCTCCCACTTGACCAGCAGTCGGTCGACGACCTCCTGGTACTCGGCCGCATCTTCCGTGTATCCGCCGAATTTATTGTGCCCCGAGCCGCGCGTGAAGAAGGAACCCTTCGGGTGCTCGCCGGGCAGCGTGCGCCAGGCGATGCCGTCGCCGTCGACGTCCATGTAGCGATGGAACTTGTCCATGCCCTCGAGCTGCTGGGCCGTCAGCAGCTTGCCGCGGTCCGGCCGGTAGGCCTCGTCCCACTGGAGATCCGGGCACATCCAGTCGTTCATTCCGATGTCGAGATCGGACAGGACCATGACCGGCGTCTGCAGCCGGTCCGCCAGGTCGAATGCCGTCACCGCCATGTAGAAGCACTCTTCCGGATTCGCCGGGAACAGCAGCACGTGGCGCGTATCGCCATGCGAGGCGTAGGCACAGGTCAGGAGATCGCATTGCTGGGTGCGCGTCGGCATGCCCGTGGAGGGTCCCACCCGCTGCACGTCGAAGATCACCGCCGGCACTTCGGCGTAATAGGCAAAGCCGAGGAACTCGCTCATCAGCGAGATGCCGGGGCCGCTCGTCGGGGTGAAGGCGCGGGCGCCGTTCCAGCTCGCGCCCAGTACGACGCCGATGGCAGCCAGCTCGTCCTCCGCCTGAACGATGCAGAACTTCTTGCCGCCCGGCTTGCCGTCCGTTGCCTCCTCCATGCGAAACTGCTTGCAGAAGGACTTGTACGCGTCCATGAGCGACGTCGACGGCGTGATCGGGTACCAGGCACCGACCGTCGCGCCGGCATACACGCAACCGAGGCCGGCGGCCGTATTGCCGTCGATGATCACGTGTCCCTTGGTCTTGTCGAGCTTTGCCACCCGCGCCGGCAGCGGGCAACTAAAGTGCTCCTTTGCGTAGTCATAGCCCAGCCGGATCGCTTCCAGGTTGGAGGTCAGCAGGTGCTTCTTCCTGGCGAAGGTCTCTTCGAGCAGCTGCGTGATGACGGCAAGGTCGAGGTCGAGCAGCGCCGCCAGCGCGCCGACGTACGCGATGTTCTTCATCAGGATCCGGGCGCGCGCGCCTTCGAAGTGCTCGTTGCACATCTTCGACAGCGGAATCCCGATGACGGTAATGTCTTCGCGGTCCAGCAGCCGGCTGCGCGGCCAGGTCGAGTCGTAAATGAGCCAGCCGCCGGAGGCCACCTCCGCCATGTCGCTCGCATAGGTCTGCGCGTTCATGGCGACCATCACGTCGACCCGGTCGGCCCGCGCCTGGTGCCCGTCGGCCGTCACGCGCACCTCGTACCACGTCGGCAGCCCCTGGATGTTGGAGGGGAAATAATTCTTGCCGACGACCGGCACTCCCATCCGGAACACGGACTTCATCAGCAGCCCGTTCGCGCTCGCCGAACCGGTGCCGTTGACCGTCGCGATCTTGATGACGAGGTCGTTCACCCGTGCCGGACTTGCATTATTGACCTTTTGCCCTGTGACTCGCCTGCTCATCGAAAGACCTTTCCGCAAATGGTCAATTGTGCAAGTCCGGTACCGTCGGGGGTCATGCCGACGCCCTTAGGCGCTGCGGTTCCGGGCGCGGGGATTCGTCGGCCGCGTACGGGATCAGGAGCGTGGATTTCTGCATGTCCCAAGCGCCGGTGGGACAGCGCTCGGCGCAGAGGCTGCAATGCACGCACAGGTCTTCGTCCTTCACCATGACGCGGCCGGTCTGCGGCAGCGGTCCGGAGACGTAGAGCGGCTGCTCCCGATTCTCGGCCGGTGCCGTGAGGCGCATCCTCAGGTCGTCCTCTTCGCCGTTGTGCGTGATCGTGAGGCAGCTTACCGGGCACACGTCGATGCAGGCGTCGCACTCGATGCAGAGTTTGTCCGTGAACACCGTCTGGATGTCGCAGTTCAGGCAGCGCTCGACTTCCTCGACCGCCTGGTCGGCCGTGAAGCCGAGCTCCACCTCGATGTCGATCTTCTTGAACCGTTCCTTCAGGTCGACGTGCGGCACGAGCCGGCGTTCGGACGGATCGTAGGCGTTCGAGAAGCTCCACTCGTGCATGCCCATTTTCTGGCTGGAGAGGTTCATCCCGTGAGGCAGGCGGTCGTGCAGGTCCTGACCGAAGCAATGCTTGTGGATGGAGATGGCGGCCTCGTGCCCATGCGCAACGGCCCAGATGATGTTCTTCGGCCCGAAAGCGGAATCGCCGCCGAAGAAAACGCCCGCGCGCGAGCACATCATCGTTTTCTCGTCCACGACGGGGCAGTCCCACTCGTTGAATTCGATGCCGATGTCGCGCTCGATCCAGGGAAAGGCGTTGTCCTGTCCGATGGCGAGGATCACGTCGTCACAGGGCAGCATGACCTCGGCCACGGCGGTGCCGCGGTCGATGCGCCCCCGCTCGTCGATGTTGTATTCCATCACGTCGAACTTCATGCCGACGAGCTTGCCGTTCTCGACCACGAACTCCTTCGGCGAGTGATTGACGAGGATCTCGACGTTCTCTTCCTCGGCATCTTCCAGTTCCCATTCGGATGCCTTGAAAAAGCCGCGCGGCTTGCGCGCCATCACCTTGACGTCCTCGGCGCCGAGCCGGAGCGAGCTGCGGCAGCAGTCCATCGCCGTGTTGCCGACGCCGATGATGAGCACCCGCCTCCCGATCTTCTCGGTATGCCCGAACGCGATCGACTCCAGCCAGTCGATGCCGATGTGCACGTTGTTCGTGTCGTACCGCCCCGGCAGTTCCAGCTCCTTGCCGCGCGGCGCGCCGGTGCCGACGAACACGGCGTCGAAACCGCCTTCCGACAGCAAGGCTTTCATGCTGTCGATGCGGTGATTCAGCTTGAGCTCGGCGCCCATGCCGGTGATGTAGCCGATCTCCTCGTCGAGCACGGCGGGCGGCAGCCGAAACTGCGGGATGTTGGTACGCATCAGCCCGCCGGTGGTGGCGTGCGCTTCGAAAATGGTCACGTCGTAACCGAGCGGCAGCAGGTCGTTCGCGACCGTGAGCGAAGCGCAGCCGGCGCCGATCAGCGCGACCCGCTTGCCGTTACGGGTGGCCGGCGAGCGCGGCAGGCGCTCCGTGATATCCCCACGCCCGTCCGCGGCCGCTCTTTTCAAACGGCAGATGGCAACCGGCTTGTCCTCCACGCGGCCGCGGCGGCAGGCAGGTTCGCAGGGACGGTCGCAGACGCGCCCGAGAATGCCGGGGAAGACATTCGACTGCCGGTTCAGCATGTACGCGTCGTCGAACCGGCCCTGGGCGATGAGACGGATGTAACCAGGCACGTCGGTATGGGCGGGACAGGCCCACTGACAGTCGACTACCTTGTGGAAATAATCCGGGTTGGATGTATCTGTTGGCTTCATTCCAATGCCGCGCCGGGGTCGCATCTGTCCCTGTTCGTCCCAAAACATCCGACAGCCGGGCGATATGCCGGCAAGGATAGCGGGATCGCCCGGAAAGTAAACAGTTTTGTCGCCAGGGCGTGCGGCGCGTCCTGTAACGTTTTTCGACAAGGGAAAAGCCCCGCCGTTCGCTTCGCTTTGGAAGCCCTTCTCACGGGCGACGCCTGC
>DATABW010000112.1:0-3207 GCA_036259375.1 Woeseiaceae bacterium | reverse complement strand
AATCCGCCGTTGGCCGCTCAGCGGTCCCAAAAGGGATGTGCGGAAGTTCATCAAGCTGCGGCGCCAGCGTGCGATACCAACCGTCCGTGAGACGGGCTCCTACTTGACGATTTTGAGGTGCGAGCGGGTGCCGCGCGCGGTCTCTTTTTCCTGGGGGTCCGGCGGTTCCGGCTGGTCGGCGCCGTGGGAAAAGATCATGCCCTGGCCGGTTTCCTTCGCGTAGATGCCGAGCACCGAGGCGATCGGCACCCAGACGTCGAACGGCACGCCGCTGAATCGCGCCCGGAAGCTGACGGCGTCGTTGGTGAGCTTGAGGTTGTGCGCGGCGGAATGGCTGATGTTGAGGATGATCTTGCCGTCCTTCACGTGCTCGCGAGGGACGGTAACGCCGTCGACGCCGGCATCGACGACGATATGTGGCGTGTGGCCGTTATCGCCCATCCATTCGTGCATGGCACGAACGAGATACGGCCGTTTTGAGCGGCTGGGGATGGCCACGGTTCACCTGATTCCTGATCGATCGTCCGACGCGAAGGATAGCATCGCGCTGCTGCCTGCCACGCCCCTCAAAGTCGCATCTCCTGCTCCAACTCCGTCAGGCTCTGCTGGAACGACCGCCGCTCGAAGACACGGCGCATGTAAGCTTCGACGGCCTCGGCGCGGCTACCGAGATCGATGCCGTAGGCCGGCAGCCGCCATAGCACCGGCGCGATGCTGCAGTCCACGAGGGAGAATTCGTCACTCAGGAAAAACTGCTTGGCGCTGAACAGGTCGGCGCTGGCGAGGATGCTCTCTTTCAGGACCTTGCGCGATTTACCCGTCTGCTTGCGCTCGACATCGGCGTCGAATTGCTCCGCCAGCGGATACCAGTCGTTTTCGATCCGGAACAGCGCCAGGCGGAACTGGGCCCGCGTGACCGGGTCGACGGGCATGAGCGGCGGATGTGGAAAACGCTCGTCGAGGTACTCGATGATCACCCGGGAGTCATACAGGACCAGGTCGCGATCGACGAGCGTGGGCACGGTGTGATACGGGTTCAGGTCCATCAGGTCCTCGGGAAGCTCCGGACCCTCGACGTTCGCGATGTCGATGTTGATGTTCTTCTCCGCCAGCACCAGCCGAGTGCGGTGGCTGTGAATGCAGGTCGGTTTCGAAAACAGCGTCATAACGGACCGTCGATTGGCAATTACTGCCATAATGGGTTGCTCAGGAAGAGTACACGTTGTGACACGTCGGGGTCCGGAACGCGGCGTCGCTCAGGACACATCCTTCCAGATCTGGTTCTTGAGCATGTTGGCGATGATCAGGAACACACCAAGAAAAATCAGAACCCACACGCCGAGAATCCGCCGCGTCGCGCGCACGGGTTCGCTGATGTATTCGAGAAAATTGACGGTATCGCGCACGAATTCGTCGTATTCCTCCGGCGACAGGATGCCTGTCGTGACGTTCTCGAAATGGCTGAACACCTCTTCCGTCCCACGGCCGTTCCCGGTTTCGACTTCCTCGAACACTGCGCTCTGGTAACCCTGGAGCCGCCAGAGAACATGCGGCATGCTCGTACCCCCGAGATGGATGTTATCCACGCCCGTGGGACTCTCGGGGTCCAGGTAGAATCCCTTCAGGAAATTATAAATGTAGTCCGTTCCGCGGGATCTCGCCAACAGCGACATGTCCGGCGGTGTGGTCCCGAACCAGTTCTGCGCGCTTTCGGCCGACATCGTCGACTGCACGGTCTCGAAGGTCTGTTCGGCATTGAACATCAGGTACTCGATCACCTGGTCCTCATTCAGCATGAGATCCTCGGCAATCGTCTTGTAGCGGACGTATCTCGCCGAATGGCAGCCGGAACAGTAATTCATGAAGTTGCGCGCGCCGCGTTGCAGGGACGCCACATTGCCGATCTCGTTTTCCGCCGGCAGGAGCTCGACCTCCCCGGTAGCCCCCGCGGCGCCGGTTGCCCATCCCGCCAGCAGTATGGCGGGCAGCACAAGCCCGTTGCGCAGCTTAGCCATGATAGACCACCCTGTCCGGCACCGGCCGCGTCTTGTCGATTGCCGTGTAATAAGGCATCAGCAGGAAGAACGCGAAGTAGATAACCGAAAAGATCCGCGCCAGCATCACGTAGGCGCCGGTCGCCGGCTGCAGCCCGAGCCATCCGAGCGCCAGGAAGCTGACGACGAAAAGCGTGAGCGCGGAGCGGTAGATCCAACCACGGTAGCGGATCGACTTGACGCGGCTGCGGTCGAGCCATGGCAGGAACAACGGCAGCAGAACCGCCGCGGCCATGAGGATGGCGCCCCACAATTTATCCGGAACGGCCCGCAGGATGGCGTAATACGGCGTGAAGTACCACACGGGCGCAATGTGCTCGGGGGTGGCTTTCGTATTCGCCGGCTCAAAGTTCGCGTGCTCGAGGAAGTACCCGCCCATGTCCGGGGCGAAGAACACGACGGCCGAAAAGATCATCATGAAGACAATGATCGCCACCAAATCCTTGCTGGTGTGGTAAGGGTGGAAGGCCACACCGTCCAGGGGCGTCCCGTCCGGGCCCTTGTGATCCTTGATCTCGACGCCATCCGGATTGTTCGAGCCGACTTCGTGCAACGCCACGATGTGCACGAACACGAGTCCTATGAGCGCCAGCGGAAGGGCAATCACGTGCAGCGCGAAGAAGCGGTTCAGCGTAATGTCGGAGATCGAGTAATCGCCGCGGATAAACTCGACCAGCGCTTCTCCAACGAAAGGTATCGCACCGAAAAGGGAGATGATGACCTGCGCTCCCCAGTAAGACATGTTGCCCCACGGCAGGAGGTAACCGGCAAATGCCTCCGCCATCAGCACGAAGAAGATCAGCATGCCGATGATCCAGATGAGTTCCCGGGGCTTTTTGTACGAACCGTAGAGCATCGCCCTGAACATGTGCAGGTAAACGACGATGAAGAAGAAAGAAGCACCGGTCGAATGCATGTAGCGAATGAGCCAGCCGAAATCGACGTCGCGCATGATGTATTCGACCGAGGCGAATGCGTCTTCCGCCGATGGCTTGTAGTTCATCGTAAGGAAGATGCCGGTCACCAGCTGGATGACCAGGACGACGAGTGCCAGCACGCCGAACACGTACCAGAAGTTGAAGTTCTTCGACGCGTAGTACTCGGTGGCGTGCTCCTTGATGAGCTTCGTCATCGGGAAGCGGTCGTCGATCCA
>DATABW010000111.1:0-3679 GCA_036259375.1 Woeseiaceae bacterium | reverse complement strand
CCTGATTGCCTGGCTGGCGGCGGTGGGGGTCCTGATCTTCTTCCAGGTGCGCGACCTGGATTGGCCGAAGGTGCTGGACGCGCTGCGAGGTTTCGGACCGGCGCGTATCGCCGCAGGCGCAGCCCTGGTCGTGCCTGCTTGCGCGGCGGTTGCCTGCTTCGATCTCATCGGCCGGAACGCGACCGGGCACCGGATGCCGGTGCCGCGCGTGATGCTGATCTCCTTCACGGGTTATTTCTTCTCCCTGAACCTCGGGGCGCTGGTCGGCGGGCTTGCGTTCCGCTATCGCCTGTACATGCCTTACGGGCTGCCGGCAATGACGATCAGCCAGGTGATCGGCCTGTCGGTCGTTACCAACTGGTCGGGCTACGTGCTGATCGCGGGCGCCGTGCTGGTCTGGCAACCGCCGGAACTGCCGCCGGACTGGGGCGTCGGCTCCGGAATCCTGCGCGGCACAGGCGCCGCATTGCTTCTGGCAGCGGCTGCCTACCTGGCGCTGTGCGCGATTCGCGGCGGCGACAGCATCCGCTGGAAAGGCAGCGCGTTCGAACTGCCGACCATCGGCATCGCGGCCTTGCAGATCGGCCTGTCGGTGGCCAGCTGGGGCAGCATCGGGGCCGTCATCACCGCGCTCCTGCCGGGCGAGGTGTCGTGGTTCGCGGTCATGCCGGTGCTCATGATCAGCGCGCTCGCGGGTATCTGGAGTCACGTGCCGGGCGGGCTCGGCGTCATCGAGGCCGTGTTCCTGGCGCTGCTCGAAACGTCTGCGCCGAATAGCGAGGTGCTCGCCGCGATACTGGTTTACCGCCTCCTCTATTATGTGGCGCCCTTCGCGCTCGCCATCGCCGCCTATGCATTCCTGGAAACGGCCGGTCGCCCCTCGCCGGAGCGATCCGGTAAAGTCGCGTGATGCAGAGGGAACACGACAGCAGCCGGGCCGGTCGCGTCACCCGGCAGACGATCGACGCTGTTTACCGGCGCGAGTCGCGGCGCGTTCTGGCGACCCTCATACGCCTCCTCGGCGACTTCGATCTCGCCGAAGAAGCGTTGCACGACGCCTTCATGGCGGCGCTCGCCCAGTGGCAACGCGACGGCGTACCGGACAATCCGCGCGCCTGGCTGGTATCGGCGGGCCGCTTCAAAGGCATCGACACGATACGCCGCCGCGCGCGTTTCGATGCGTCGCTGATCGAAATCGCCAACCAGTTCGATGCCCAACCGCATCCGGGCCCCGACCAGGACGACGAGGAGATCGAGGACGATCGTCTGCGGCTGATCTTCACCTGCTGTCATCCGGCACTCTCGACCGATGCACGGGTGGCGCTGACCCTGCGGGAAGTCTGTGACTTGACGACCGAGGAGATCGCGCGGGCTTTCCTCACCGCGCCTGCCACCGTCGCCCAGCGGATCGTGCGCGCGAAAGCGAAGATTCGCGACGCCGGCATCCCGTACGAAGTGCCGGCGCACGCCGAGCTGCCCGAGCGGCTCGACAGCGTGCTGCAGGTCGTCTACCTGGTGTTCAACGAAGGCTATTTCGCCTCGTCCGGCGATTCGCTGACCCGTTCCGAACTATCCTCCGAGGCGATCCGGCTCGGAAGATTGCTGGTCGAATTGCTGCGCGAGCCGGAAAGCATGGGCCTGCTCGCGCTCATGCTGTTACACGAATCGCGGCGCGCGGCGCGCACGACGCCCGGCGGCGAGGTTGTGCTGCTCGAGGACCAGGACCGGCGGCTGTGGGACCGCGGGCTGATCGAAGAAGCCTCGGAGCTGGTCCGGACGGCGTTGAGCTCGCGGCGCTTCGGCCCCTACACCTTGCAGGCGGCGATCGTCGGCGTGCATGCCGACGCCGAGGAGGCCAAGGCCACCGACTGGGGCGAGATCATCGCCTTGTACGACCTCCTGCTGCGGGCCGAGCCGACGCCTGTCGTCGAACTCAACCGCGCGGTTGCAGTGGCGATGCGCGATGGCCCCGCTGCCGGTCTGGAGCTTATCGAAGGACTGCTGGCGCGCGGAGAGCTGACCGAGTACCACCTGGCGCACGCCGCGCGCGCGGACCTGTGCCGCCGGCTGGGCCGGACAAATGACGCGATGGACTCCTATCGTCGTGCGCTCGAGCTGACCAGCCTGGCGCCGGAGCGCCGCTTCCTGGAGAGGCGGATGGCGGGGCTTCGCGCCTGACCTGGTTGCCTATCAGGTTCGATCCGACGAGGGTGCCGGGCAGGCCAGCCCCATAACCGACCGGTTTAGCTTCGCCGTTTCGGCGGGCCTGCGACCGGCGTAAAACGCCGACGATTACCCGCTCGTTTTTTTTACCCGGTGCAGCACGGAAGTTTACCCGTGCGCAGTCGTTTTTGTAAATGGAACATCGCGCGGGAAATGCCCTCTAAAGTTGCTATTATCGAGACAGGATCAGTTGCAACCTGAATCATAAGGACATCGAAGGAAAGCGGTACCAAGACCGGTTTCACGCATGAACAGAACACTTCATAACCATTATTAAAAGGCGCAAGCCGGGAGACACAGAAATGAGTATCTTCGCGAACTACCAGACGCGTTACGAAGATACAGAACAAGAAGAATACAGCCTTCAAGAATATCTCGACATCTGCAAGTCGGATAAAACTGCCTATGCAACCGCTGCCGAGCGGCTGCTCCTGGCAATTGGCGAGCCCGAACTTGTCGACACCTCCAAAGACGCTCGCCTGAGCCGGATTTTTTCGAACAAGATCATCAAGCGTTATCCCGAGTTCGATGACTTCTATGGCATGGAAGAATGCATCGAACAGATCGTGTCGTTCTTTAAACACGCGGCGCAGGGTCTCGAGGAAAAGAAACAGATCCTTTATTTGCTGGGACCAGTGGGCGGCGGCAAGTCTTCCCTCGCGGAAAAGCTGAAATCCCTGATGGAGAAGGTTCCGTTCTACTCCCTTAAGGACTCGCCGGTGCAGGAGTCGCCGCTCGGCCTCTTCAACCCGGCCGAGGATGCAAAGATTCTGCGCGAGGAGTACGGCATACCCGAACGCTACGTGAACACCATCATGTCGCCGTGGGCGGCCAAGCGGCTGAAAGAGTACAACGGCGATATCACCCGCTTCCGTGTCGTCAAGCGGCACCCGTCCATCCTGAACCAGATCGCGATCTCGAAGACGGAACCCGGTGACGAGAACAACCAGGACATTTCGTCCCTGGTCGGCAAGGTCGACATCCGGCGACTGGAGGAATTCAAGCAGAACGACCCCGACGCTTACAGCTTCTCGGGAGGCCTGTGCCGCGCCAACCAGGGCATCCTCGAGTTCGTGGAGATGTTCAAGGCGCCGATCAAGGTGCTGCACCCGCTGCTGACGGCGTCGCAGGAAGCGAACTACAACGGCACGGAAGCGATCGGCTCGATCCCGTTCGAAGGCATCGTGCTGGCGCACTCGAACGAAGCCGAGTGGCAGGCATTCAAGAACAATCGCAACAACGAAGCGTTCATCGACCGTGTCTACATTGTCAAGGTGCCGTATTGCCTGCAGGTCACCGAGGAAGTGAAGATCTATGAGAAGCTGTTGCGCAACAGCTCGCTCAGCGAGGCACCGTGCGCACCGGACACGCTGCGCATGCTCGCGCAGTTCTCGGTGCTGACCCGCCTGATCGAACCCGAGAACTCGAGCATCTATTCGAAGATGCGCGTTTACGA
>DATABW010000110.1:0-3514 GCA_036259375.1 Woeseiaceae bacterium | reverse complement strand
GCGCTGTTCACCTTTATGTAGGCCAGCCCTTTGGCGCCGAATCGGGCCACGTAAGCCGTGTAGTCGTCGATCTCCTTGCGGGTCAGGGTGCCGCCGCCGGGCAGGCGCAGGGCGGCCACCCGGCCCTCCGGATCGTTGGCCGGAGCCGCAAACACCTTGAAATCGACGGATTGCATCAAATCGCCGACGTCTACCAGCTCCAGCGGGATGCGCAGGTCCGGCTTGTCCGTGCCGAATCGCTGCATCGATTCCTCGTAGGACATGCGCGGGAAGGGGGACGGCAGCTCGACGTCCAGCACCTGCCTGAATACCTGGCGGATCAGTTCTTCCATGATCCCGGTGACCGCGGCTTCGTCGACGAAGCTCATCTCGATGTCGAGCTGCGTGAACTCGGGCTGGCGGTCGGCCCGCAGGTCTTCGTCCCGGAAGCAACGCACGATCTGGTAGTAGCGATCCAGGCCGGACATCATCAAAAGCTGCTTGAACAGCTGCGGCGACTGCGGCAGCGCGAAAAACTGGCCCTGGTGCGTGCGGCTCGGCACGAGGTAATCGCGCGCGCCTTCCGGCGTGGTGCGCGTGAGCATCGGCGTTTCCACGTCGATGAAGCCGTTCGCATCGAGGAAAGCCCGGAGAGCCTGCGTCACGCGGTGGCGCAGCCGGAGGTTCTCCAGCATGGGCGCGCGCCGGAGATCGAGGTAGCGGTGCTTGAGGCGCAACTCCTCGTTGGCATGCTCATCGTGATGGAACGGCGGCGTTGCGGATGTATTCAGCGTCGTGAGCTCGTGTGCCAGGAGTTCCACCTGGCCCGTTCGCATGTTCGGGTTCGCCGTGCCGTCCGGACGGCGGCGGACCTTGCCTTTTACCGCCAGGACGTACTCGCTGCGGATTCGCTCGGCTTCGGCGAAGATCTCCGGGCGGTCCGGATCGAACACGACCTGCAGCAAACCCTCACGATCCCTCAGGTCGACAAAAATGACGCCCCCATGATCGCGGCGGCGGTGGACCCAGCCGGTGACGGCGACTTCCTGGGAGACGAGGGACTCGTCTACTTCTCCACAATAGTGGCTGCGCATGGGTAGCATGAGGACGGTCGAAAAAGAGGCGGAATGTTACGGTGTGGCAAGGGTGGCCGCAAGCGCGGGGCTTACGATTCGATGCGTTCGCGAGACGTCTCCGGCGGCGGCATCTTCAGGGGCAGTTCGCGCACGCGATCGGGCGTCCAGGGCGGGACGACGACACCGAGGGAGACGATCATCTTGACCGCGGCGTCGACCTCCATATCCAGCTCGATGATCTCGTCCTTCGGCACCATGATGATGAAGCCGGACGTCGGGTTGGGGGTCGTGGGCACGAAGACGCACACCACGTCCTCGCCCGTTCGTTCCTGGACCTCGCCTAGGTTGGAGCCGGATTTGAAGGCCAGCGTGTAGATGCCTTTACGTGGATACTCGATCAGCAGGACCTTCTTGAAAGACTGGTTGCTGTCCGAAAGAACGATCTCCGCGAAATTCTTCGCACCGGAGTAAATCGAACGCACGATCGGAATTCGCTCCAGGAGCGATTCCCAGATCCCCACCATGCTGCGGCCGACGAAATTGGCCGCGAACAGCCCGGTGCCGAGCAGCAGCAGGAAGGTGAGAATGATCCCGAGCCCCGGAATCGCGAACCCCAGCCACTGCTCCGGCCGGAACCTGCCCGGCAGGAACACGAGGCTCTGGTCCATCAGCGCGACGAGGATCCTGACCGCGAATATCGTCACGCCGATCGGAATCCAGACCAGCAGGCCCGCGACCAGGTAGCGGCGGAGTCTTTTCATTTGTAGCTCTTCGGAGACCTACCGACACATTAACAGATTGCCCCCAACAGGTGCCGGACTTGCATTATTGACCATTCCGCGCGAGCGAAAAGATGCCGGCCGAGCCGGTGGCGAAATGGTCAATAATGCAAGTCCGGCACCCTCGTCAGCCGGTATCCGCCTTCTTTTCCTTGCCTGCTATCGCGGGGGACGCCTTCGTCTTTGCTGCGGTACCGGTTTTCACGTCCGGTTTTTCCGTCTTGCCGCTGTCCTTGCTTTCCGATTTCTCTTTCTTCGGGGCTTCGCTGTCGGTGCTGAGGACGTTGCGCCGGTTCTCCTTCTTGAAATCCGTTTCGTACCAGCCCTCCCCCTTCAGCCGGAATCGCGGCGCCGAGATCAACCGGCGCAACGCAGGCTTGCCGCAGTCCGGGCACTCGACGAGCGGCGCATCGGCCACTTTCTGCAGCGCGTCCAGCGTATGTCCGCACTCCTTACAGGCATACTCGTAAATCGGCATGCTTCGGTGTCTCCATCAGGGTTGATAAATCGGGGTCGCCCCCGGTTCGGGAATTATGCCGCCAGTTCGAACTCCAGTCGCGTATCGGCAACGCCGACTTCTATCGTATCGCCCGGCTTGAACCGGCCTCTGAGTATCTCCTGCGCCAGCGGATTCTCCACCTGTTGCTGGATCGCGCGCTTCAGCGGCCGGGCCCCGTACACCGGATCGAAACCCGCCTCGGCCAGCCGATCGCGCGCAGCCTCGGACAGCACGAGCTGCATGTCGCGGTCGGCCAGGCGCTGGTGGAGGTAACCCAGTTGGATGTCGACGATGCGGCGGATATGTTCGCGGCTCAGCGGGTGGAATACCACGACGTCGTCGACGCGGTTGATGAACTCCGGCCGGAAGTGCTGTGAAACCGTCTCCATCACCGCGGCTTTCATGGCGTCGTAGTTCTGCTCGCCCGCCATCTCCTGGATCATCTGGGAGCCGAGGTTCGAAGTCATCACGATGACGGTGTTTCGGAAATCGACCGTCCGGCCCTGCCCGTCGGTGAGCCGGCCGTCGTCCAGCACCTGCAGCAGGACGTTGAAGACGTCGGGGTGCGCTTTCTCCACCTCGTCCAGCAGGATCACGGAGTAGGGCCGCCGACGCACGGCTTCGGTCAGGTAACCGCCCTCCTCATACCCGACGTAGCCTGGCGGCGCGCCGATCAGGCGGGCGACGGAGTGCTTCTCCATGAACTCGGACATGTCGATCCGGACCATCGCGTCGTCGGTGTCGAACAGGAAATTCGCGAGTGCTTTGGTGAGCTCGGTTTTGCCGACACCCGTCGGCCCGAGAAAGAGGAAGGAACCGATCGGGCGCTTCGGATCCGAAAGCCCCGCGCGCGATCGACGGATCGCATTGGCGACCGCGGTAACCGCTTCTTCCTGGCCGACGACACGCTCCTGGATGCTCTCCTCCATCTTCAGGAGTTTTTCCTTCTCGCCCTCCAGCATCTTCGAGACCGGGATGCCCGTCCACTTCGAGACGATCTCGGCTACCTCCTCCTCGGTCACGTTGTTCCGGACCAGCGTGGTCTCCTTCGATTCCGCCTGCATGGCCGTCTGAAGCTGTTTCTCGAGCTCCGGAATGCGGCCGTATTGCAACTCCGACATGCGCGCGAGGTCGCCGGCGCGATGCGCCGTCTCGAGCGGGCCCGGCTCGAGCTCGAGACG
>DATABW010000109.1:0-2359 GCA_036259375.1 Woeseiaceae bacterium | reverse complement strand
CCGCGGTCCTCGTACGCCTTTCCGAGGGCGAAGCGGAAGTGAATGTCCGCGCTGGACGTCAGATCGTCGCGCTTGACCTGCTGCTCCATCGCCGCGACTTCGTCGTCTCCGAAACGGAAGACCTTGAGATTCGCCATGCTCCAATACACCTCGCCGAAGTCCGGCTTCGCCCTGATCGCGGCGCGGTAGGCGTCCAGCGATCCGGACTGGTCGCCGAGTGTCTTGAGCACGTGGGCGTAACCCATCTGCATCGCAGGCGCATTCGGCTCCAGCGCCACCGAGCGGGCATACGCTTCCGCTGCCTTTTTCGGGTAACCCGCGAATGCGTAGGCATTGCCGAGCGCGCCCCAGGCGAAGGGATCTTCCGGCTCCAGGCCGACGGCCTTGCGGTAGCACTCGACCGACTCCGGATCTCGCTTCTGCTCGTGCAGGACACCGCCCAGGAGAATCCAGGCGCCGGTGAAGTCCGGCGCGATCTGCGTCGCCCGCCGCAACAAAGCCTCGGCATCGCTCAGTCGTTCCCGGTCGCGGAGATACACGTTCGCGAGACAGCGCATCGCATCGACGTTATCCGGATTCTTTTTCAGCGCGTTGCGAAAAGCTTGAATGGCCTCGTTTTTGCGGCCGGCCTTCACGTGCTCCATGCCGGCGGCTACGATGCCCTTGTCCGGATCGCGCTCCAGGTATTCCTCGAAAGCGGCATCGGCCTCGCGTCCGCGGCCGACCGCGGCGAGCGCCTGCCCCAGTTTCTTGCGCGCGAGCGGCAGGTTCGGCTCGAGCTGCAGCGCCTTTTCGAAGCAGGGTATCGCCTCGTCGAAGCGCTCGGCGAGCGACAGCACGCTGCCGAGGTCCTCGTGCAGGAGCGGCGCATCCGGCGCGAGCGAAAGGGCAAAGCGGCACTGCTCCTCGGCTTCCGGCAGCCGCTTCTGCTTCATCAACGCGTGCGTGAGCAGCCGCAGGTGCTCCGCCGAACCCGGGTGCAGCAACAGGTGATCGCGGCAGATTTCCTCGGCCCGCAACGGGCGGTTGGAGCGCAACGCGTCGATGGCCGCGCGGATGCTCGCGTCCCGGTCCTTGTCGCCTGTGGTAAAAGCCTGCGCCATGTGTCTCCCGAGCTGTAGGAGCCCGTGTCGCGGGCGACATCATCGTCTAGGGCCGAGTCGCCCGTGAGACGGGTTCCTACAGGGATTATCGCACGCCCGGCTGGAGGTACCGGTCGAACCAGGCGACCACTCGCTCCAGGTAATCCTTGTCGTAGGCCGGGTCCCAGTCACCGTGGTGCATGCCCGGGTAGACGACGAGCCGCGTGTCTATCCCGCGGTACTTCAACGACTGATAGAACAGCTCCGCATTCAGTATCGGCACGTTCCAGTCGAGGCGGCCGCCGAGGAAGATCGTCGGCGTCTCGACCTCATCGGCCTGCAGCAACGGCGAGAGCGCATCGTAGCGCTCCCGGTATTCCCAGGGCGGCCCGAGCTCCCAGTTGTACCAGCGCTGGTAGATGTCGTGACCGTAGTTGGCAGCAATGAGGCTGTGTCCCGCCCCCGATGCCGCGGCCTTGAACCGGTCGGTGCGCGTGATCACGACGTTCGTCATGTAGCCGCCGTAGGAATAGCCGGTGACCGCAAGGCGCTCCGGGTCGGCGAGCCCTGTCTCGACCGCGTGGTCGATGGCCGCGATCACGTCCTCGTAGTCGGTTATCCCCCATGTGCGGTAGATGGCGTTCACGTACGCCTGGCCGCGTCCGGTGGAACCGCGGGGGTTCGGCTGCACCACGACGTAGCCGTTGGCCGCGAGGAACTGCGCGCCAAAATCGTAGCCGTAGGCGAACTGCCAGACCGGGCCGCCATGGATGTCGAGAATGGCCGGGTACCGTCGCCCTTCCTCGAAATCCGGAGGCGTGATGATGAAGGCCTCGACGACCGTGCCGTCCTTGCTCTCGAAGCTGACCTTCTGCTTCTCGCCGAGGTCCAGGCCCGCGAAATACTGGCCGTTCACGTCTGTCAGGCGCTCTGCCTCGCCGTCCCGGACGCGGTACAGCTCGTCCGCGTCGTTCATATTGCTGGCGCGCACGACGACGTTGCCGGCATCGTCTACGTCGAATGCCGTGATTGTGCGAGCGCCGCCGAGCAGGCGCTCGATTTTTCCGTCGCGAACGCGCACGCGCGCGAGGTGCTGGCCGCCGTGGTTGTCGAACCGGAAGTAGATCCAGCGCCCGTCCCGGGAGAACTGGAAATCCCGCACCCAGCGGTCGAGCTCTTCCGTCAGGAGCCGCGGCGTCCCGCCTTCGGGGGAGATGAGCGTAAGCTGCGCGATGCCGTAGACGCCGTCGACGGCCGACAGGTAGGCAATCCACTCG
>DATABW010000108.1:0-3843 GCA_036259375.1 Woeseiaceae bacterium | reverse complement strand
CGAGATTTCGCCCGGCCTCGGATCGGAGCCGCCACCGACCAGGGCCGCGGCGGAGGCCGTGTGGTGAGGACAGCGGAACGGCCGTTGCCGCCAGCGGCGAAGGTCCAAACCACGGCCGATGACGGAATCGATGGCCGCGGTTTCCAGCGCCTCCGCTTCACTCATCGGCGGCAGGATGCCCGGCAGGCGCCGGGCCAGCATGCTCTTGCCGGTACCGGGAGGACCTGTGAAAAGAATATTGTGCTCGCCGGCCGCCGCGATCTCGAGGGCACGCTTCGCCGCCGACTGGCCCCGCACATCGGCGAGATCCGGCGCCCGGACCTCTCCCACCGGCGGGGCGCCATTCGGCTGTTGCGGCAACCGCTCGAAGCCCAGCAAGTGCGCCGCCACCTCGCGCAGGTTGCGGGCAACGAGCACGCGCGCCGAAGACAGCGCCGCCTCCGCGGCGTTTTCCGCCGGCACGATGACCGCGTGACCCGCTTCCGCGGCTTTCAGCGCCGCGGGCAGCGCGCCCGGGATCGCGCGCAGCTCTCCGTCAAGACCCAGCTCGCCGTAGAACTCGACTCCGCCGAGCGCGTGCGGGTCGATCTTCGTGTCCCTCGAAGCGGCAAGGATGCCGGTCGCGATCGCGAGATCGAAACGACCCCCGGTCTTGCGCATGTCAGCCGGCGCGAGGCTGACCGTGATACGGGACTCGGGAAACTTGAACCGCGAACTGAGAATGGCTCCGCGCACGCGATCCGTGCTCTCGCGCACCGCGGTCTCCGGCAAGCCGACGACGGAAAAGCGCGGCAGGCCGCCCGAGAGGAGCACCTCGATCGTGACCGGCGGCGCCAGCACGCCGACCTGCGCCCGGCTCTTGAGGATGGCCAGCCGCGAAACCGGCGCTCCCGGCTGCTCGGCGGCCGTTCGTTCCCCGGTTTTCGTGACGTCGTACATCGGCCCTCCGTGGCCGCGACAGGTCAGGGGATCTTCTTCTTTGCCTTCTTCTTGCCCTTCTTCGCCGGTTTCGCGGAAGCCGCCGCTGGCGAGGCGTCCAGGCTTGCTTCCAGCGCCTTCACCCGCGCCTCCATGGCGTCGCAATGCTGCCGCGTCCTGGCGAGTACCGCCTCCTGCACCTCGAACTCCTCCCGGGTCACCAGGTCGAGCCGTGCGAGGCTCGTGCGCAGCACGGACCGGAAATTCTGTTCCAGGTCTTCGCGCATCGCGCGGATGTTCTCCGGCACGGATTCGGCGAGCCGCTTCGCCAGCCTGTCGATCGAATCGTTTCTCATGAGCCCAGTTTACTACCTCAGGCGGCCGCTTTCCGCCAGCCACGAATCGGTGTCCGGCACCGGGATTTGCGGACCGGGAGCGCGCAAATGCCTGTGACCGCGATCACACCATGCCGGGCCGGGAGCATGCTTAAATGCATGGCGATGAAGTGTCGACGCACAACGGCGGCTTTCCTTGCGCTGGCTCTCACGGTGCCGGCGGCCGCCCTTGCGAGCGACATCTACAAGTGGACCGACGAGGACGGCGTGGTCCACTTCGGCGATCGCCCCTCCGGCGATGCCGCCAGCCAGGTGGTGCACGTCAGCTCCCGCCCGACCGATCGCACGGCGGTGCAGGCGCGCGTGCAGACCCGGAAAGATGCCGCGGCCGCCGCGGCCGAGCAGGCCTCCGACGGTCCGACCGAGGAGGAACTTGAGGCCAGGGAGCGCGAGCGCGCCGAGAAATGCGCGATGTACAAGGAAAGGCTGCAGATGTTCCTGACTTCCCGCCGCCTCTATCGCGAGGACGAGAACGGCGAGCGCGTCTACCTCGACGAGCAGGAAACCCTGGCGGCCCGCGCCGACGTGCAGGAACAGGTCCTGGAGTACTGCGAGTCCTGATTGCAGTCGCCGGTGAGACCGGTTCCTGCCGCTCCCGTCACCGCCTCCGCACCACCCCGCGTTACAATTGCGCCGTCATTCGCGAACAGGACGAGCTTTGGCCAGGGCCACCGCTGCTGTCGAAACGGAATCACAGGCTTACCTTCCCGACTTCTGCGCGGCCGGCACCATTTTCGTGTTCGTGCTCGCGGCGGAGCTCGTGGCTATCGTCCTGACGCTCGCGGCGACTCCGGCCCCGGGCCGATTCCTGGTCGAACTCGCGGAGATGTCGCTGTATGCCCTCTGGTTTGCCCTGCTCGCTTCCGCGGTGCTTTGCCGCATGCGTGGCCGGGTCGAACGGCTCGGCAAGGCGAAGGCTTTCGTCATCAGCTTCCTGCTGCTCGAAACGCTTTGCCTGCTGCTGTCCGAGGCCGCGTGGCAACTGACAGCGCGCTTCAGCGACATTCCGGTGATCCAGGGCACCCACGCCGCTTTCCTGTTGCGTACCTTCGCCATCAGCTCGATCGTGATCGCGCTCGCGATGCGTTACCTCTACGTCTCCAGCGAATGGCAGCGCAGCGTTTCGCTGGAAGCGCAATCGCGAGTGAGCGCGTTGCAGGCGCTGATCCGGCCGCATTTCCTGTTCAACAGTATGAACACGATCGCCTCACTCACCCGTAGCGACCCCAAGCGCGCCGAAGAAGCCGTCGAGGATCTCGCGGACCTGATGCGCGCGAACCTGGGCGGCGCCAGGGATCGCGCAACCTTGAAGGAAGAGCTGGAGATTGCCGCCATCTACCAGCGGATCGAGAAACTCCGGCTCGGCGACCGGCTGCGCATCAAATGGGACATCGCCGATCTGCCGATGCAGGCGCTGCTGCCTAGTCTCACGCTGCAGCCACTGATCGAAAACGCGATCTATCACGGCATCGAGCTCGTGCCCGAAGGCGGTGAGGTCAACGTCACCGGCACGCGCGAGAACGGCCGCCTCAGGATCGAGATCAGGAACCCGGTGGCCGGCGGCGAGGCGCGGCGGCGTGCCGGTAACCAGATGGCCCTGTCCAACATCCGCCAGCGATTCGAGCTCGCTTACGGCGCTCGCGGCGGCGTTACCACGGAGGAGAGCGCGGGGACGTTCGCCGTGCGCCTCGAATTTCCCTGCGATGTGAATCCAAGTGAACGTCCTGATCGTTGACGACGAGCCGCCGGCCCGGACGCGACTCCGACAGCTGCTGGAGGAGGAGGGCCGGCACACGGTCGTGGGCGAAGCCCCGAACGGGCGGGAAGCACTCGACCTCTGCGCAGAGCTCGCACCGGACGTCGTGCTGCTGGACATCAGCATGCCCGGGATCAGCGGCATCGAAACGGCTCACCACCTGAACGCGCTCGAGCGGCCCCCGGCGGTCGTGTTCACGACCGCCTACGACGAGCACGCAATCGAGGCATTCGACGCGCGGGCGATCGGCTATGTGCTGAAGCCCGTACGGCGGGAGCGGCTGGAACGCGCGATGGAGCAGGCAGCGCGCCTGAGCAGAGGTCTCCTGAACCAGGCTGCCGGCGCTTCAGGACTCGCGGAACGGCGCCAGCACGTGTGCGCCCGCGCCCGCGGCGAGTTGAAACTCATTCCCGTGTCGGACATCGACTATTTTCTCGCGGACCAGAAGTACGTGCGCGTCAGCCATCGCGGCGGCGAGGACCTGCTGGACGATTCGCTGAAGATGCTGGAAGAGGAGTTCGCCGATCGCTTCGTGCGCATCCACCGCGGCGCGCTCGTGGCCGTGCAGAAAATCGATTCGCTGCGAAAGACGGAAGACGGCCGGATGGAAGTGGCGCTGCGATCCGACAACGGCCGCTCGAACGGTGAGGCGCTCGTCATCAGCCGCCGCCACCTGGCAGAAGTCCGGCGCCGGCTACGGGGAAGCTGATCCTTGCGCATCCGGATCGCAACACGCAAAAGCGAACTGGCCCTGTGGCAGGCGAACCACGTGGC
>DATABW010000107.1:0-6535 GCA_036259375.1 Woeseiaceae bacterium | reverse complement strand
GCTTCGGAGCACGGGCGCCGGAGTGCCGGATCAACTCGGTCATGTATTGCGATCTCGCCCCGCACGTCGAAAGGTGCCAATGCGTTCGGCGCAGCCACGTCCGGGACATCCTGAGAGCCCCTTCAAGGCCATGAGCGCGACTCGTTTTCGTCTTCGCGAGAGGCCGCCGAGCAGGCACCGGACCCTGATCGCTCGGCCGCCTTTCAGCGGTTGCAGCGGCAGAGTTTCGCCAGCCCTTCCAATGTCGCGACGCCGGCCCCGGTCGTGAAATCCACCGTCGACGCTCCCGCAAACACGATTTCGCCGCAGTTGTAGAGGCCCTGCCCGCCGGCGAGGACCGCACGGCTCGAAAGCGCGAAGATGCCGGGGCTCTCGGTCGGCGCGAGCCTCGCGTCGTCGAAGGTGGTGAACGCGACGGGACCGGCCCCGTCGGTGCTCGCGACGTCGTGAGAGGTAACGGCCGTTTGCACGCCGCTATCGTCGACCGCGAGCACACCCAGCAGGACCGTGCTGGCCCGCGCCTGGTGCTGCTCGTTCGTTTGCACGTTGATGAGGCGCAGCTCGCCCGTGAACGGCGACGTCGGGGTCGCCTGCTCGGTCGTGCCGGAGACGGCATAGAGCTCACAGTGGAGCGGCGGCTCGCCGGCGAGCGCGGCAGCGGGCAGGCAGGCGGCGGCAGCGGCCAATGGGACCATCAGCTTTTTCATCGGAATTCTCCCTTGATTGTGGTATCGGGGTCATCATGGGCTTCCGCGCCGGTAGAATCCCGAGCTGGAGCCGATGAAAAGCCGATGAAGAGGAGCTCACCTTTACCGCTGGGTTCCGCGGCAAGACGCCATGAACCGGACTACGCACTCGATGACGGATTCCGCATCGGCGACCGGAACGTGCGGCCGCGGGAAGGGCTGGTCGAATCGCCCGGCGGCAACGCGCGTGTGGAACCGCGGGCGATGGCAGTGCTGCTCTGCCTGGCCGGCGCGGCCGGCCGCGTCGTGTCCCGCGACGAACTCGTCGCGAGCGTCTGGGGCCACGCTTACGTTACGGACGATGCCCTGACGCGTTGCATCTCGCAGCTGCGCCGCGCGCTCGGCGACGACCGCCGCCGGCCGGAGTTCCTCGAAACGATTCCGAAGCGCGGCTATCGGCTGCTGGCGGCGGTGAGTCCGTCCGGCGCGATTCCTGCCGCCAGAGCGCCAGCGGTGCTGCTCGTGCTCCCGTTCCAGAACCTGTCCGGACGGGATGACGACTACCTGGCCGACGGGGTGACGGAGCTGCTGATCGCCCGCCTCTCAGCCCTGCCGCCGCTCAAGGTGATCTCACGCACGACGGCGATGCATTACCGTTCCTCCGCCCGGCCGCTGCCGGAGATCGCGGCGGAGGTCGGCGCCAGCCACGTGATCGAGGGTTCGGTCCTGCGCTCCTCCGAGCAGCTCCAGGTCGTCGTGCAGTTGATCGAAACCGCAACCGATACGCATCTGTGGGCCGGCAGCTATACGCGATCGATCGGCGACCTGCTGATAATAGAAAACGAGATCTCGCAGGCCATCGCGATCGAGCTGCACGGGCAACTGCGCGGGGGCGAGTCCGGAACCGCTGCCGCCGCGCCCGCGCTCGACCCGGCGACATTGCGCGATTACCTGAAGGGGCGTTACTTCTTCGCCCGGCGCAGCGATGCTGATGTGCGCAAGGCGATAAGCTGCTTCGAGTCGGTCCTGAGCGTGCAGCCCGACTTCGCGCCGGCGCTGGCCGGGATCGCGGAGAGCTTCATCCTGCTTGCCCTCTATGGCACAGAGCCCGCGAGCACGGCGTTCGAACAGGCGCGGGCTACCGGCGCGCGCGCCCTCGCCGCGGACCCAGGGTGCGCCGAAGCGCACGCTGCGCTGGCCGGGATCGCCATGTTCCACGATTGGGATTTCAGCACCGCCGGCGAACACGCCCGGCGCGCGCTGGATCTCGGGCCCGGTTACCCGATGTCCCATCTGATCCAGGGCGACCTGCGGGTGATCCGCGGCGATTTCATCGGCGCGCAGAATGCACTCGGGCAGGCGCTCGCGATGGATCCGCTGAATCCCGGTCTCAATATGAACCTGGGCGATTTCCTGATGCTCGAGCGCCGCTACCCGGAAGCGGTGACCGCACTCGAGCGGGCGCTCGACCTGTTTCCCGAGTCCGCGCCGATGCGATACCGGCTGGTGCTGGCGCTCGCGCTGGGCGGCGAGCACGCGCGCGCGGCTCGCGAACTGGACACGCTGGCCGCGACCGCGGACCCGGTCCGCCAGGCGGAACACGCGACGATTGTTTCAGGGCTTGCGGCACACCGGGACGAGGCACGTGCCGGCATGAAAGCGCTGCTCCGGCTGGCAAACGAACGCCGCGTCAGTCCGTGGGCCGTGGCGCGTGCCTGTGCGGCCGCCGGTGCCGTCGACGAGGCGTACGCCTGGCTCGATCGGGCAATCGACGAGCGCTCGAGTTCCGTGATCTTCCTCGCGGTGGCGCCGCTCTTCGATGCGTTGCGCGACGATGCCCGGTTCCCGGCCCGCCTGCGGCGCATCGGCCTGGCCTGACCTCCTTCCGCTCATCGCACCTTCTTGTGACCGGACCCGAAGCGCGCGAGGGAGGTAAAGGCCGGAATTCAGAACACGCGCCGTGGGCCTTCAGGCCTTGGCGCCAGGCTTGCCCGTTCAGGCGTGCAGTGGCAAGCACCGGGATGACTGCGGACCTGGCCTTCGCACACGTACAGGTGGCGAAGCGGGCAGCGGGGCCGAACCTGCTTTTCGTTCCTCGCAGCCGGATCGAGGGCCTGTGACTCGAGTTCGCGGCCAAGGTCACGTTCGTGCACCGACACGCAGCCGCTGACCGCAAAAAAGGCTAGCGCAAGGCACAGTGCGGAGAAAGGGACCCGTTCATCAGCGAAACTGCACTTATTCATGAAAAACTTTCATGCGGCGAAATAAGAAGCATTCGTGCATGGCCGCTATCATGCATCCATGCCGCACGCGGCGGAATCGACGAATTTTCATGCATCCCATCAGGAGCAGTGATTGATGCAACACCTGGACCTTGCCGCGTTGAGGAGCTTGGTGGCGATTTCGGAAACCCGCAGCGTGACCCAGGCGGCGGCGATGACGTTCCTCACGCAGTCGGCCGTCAGCATGCAAGTGAAGCGGCTCGAGCAACAGACTCGTACAAAATTGTTGGAGCGCGTCGGGCGCGGCGTATTGTTGACCGACGACGGCGAAAAGCTCGCGAGCTACGCCAGGCAAATGCTTGCGCTAAATGACGAAGCGCTGATACGCCTCGTCAACGATCAATTCGACAGCGAACTGACCCTTGGGGTGCCGTTCGACATCGTAAACCCGCATATCCCGATCATTCTGCGCGAGGCGCGGAACCGTTATCCGCACACCAGGGTGAAACTGGTTTCCTCTCTCACCTGCTTTCTGAAAGAGCGCTTCGCGGCCGGCACGATCGATATTGCAATCACTACCGAGGCAACCGTGGATCGTCGTGCCGAAGAGCTGGTTCGCGCCGACCTGCACTGGTGGGGCGCCTGCGGTGGCCACGCTCACAGACAGTCGCCGCTGCCGGTCGCCATCTGCAATAACTGCGCGGTGAAGCCGGAGGTGACTCGGGTCCTCGGCAAGGCAGGAATACCGTGGGAGTTCGTCAGCGACACCGATACGGAAGCCGCCGTGCACGCGATGGTGTCGGCGGACCTGGCGGTCACGCCGGCTATCGGGGCGCGTTCGATCTCGAAGTGCGAAAAGGTGCCCGCGGGATTGTTGCCGGAGTTGCCCCGGTTCCGAATCAACCTGTATGTGGAGAACGCGCGCAACCCGGTGGTCGCACAAAACATTGCTGAGATCGTGCGCGATGTTTACCGGCGGGGCATGCAGGAACCAAGCGCCGAGCCGGTTTCGCCGATCTGCGCCTGAAGGTTGGAGCCGATTGGGCCCATAGCCTTTTGCGTATCGCTTGGGCGAGAATGCAGCGCGGAACGAAACCAGCAAGGAACAAGAATGAATCAGAGGCACAAAAGCCGGGGACGGCCGGTCCTGTTGACCGCCGTGTGGATGCTCGCAATCGGCGCCTGCTCGGAAGCACCCGATGACCCGCCGGCGGCATCCGCCGTCACGCTGTTCACCGGCGCGAAACTGATCGCGGGCGACGGGACGGTAATCGAGAACGCGACTTTCGTGGTCGAAGACGGCCGTTTCACCGCGGTTGGCGCCGCCGGTGAAGTGCCGGTGCCGGACGGGGCGATCCGCGTGGACCAGCGCGGGCTAACGGTGATGCCGGCCATCGTCGATGCGCACACGCACCTCGGCACCACGCGTGAGGCTTTGCTCGAGGACCTCCGTCGGCGAGCGTCACTGGGCATTGGCGCAGCTCTCAGCCTGGGGGCGGACGATCTCGGTGCGCCGCTCGAAATGCGCGATGAGACCATCCCGGGCGCGGCGCGCTACCGCTCTGCCGGTCGCGGCATCACGGCCCCCGAGCCCGGGAGATTCGAGGAGCCGCATTGGGTCACGTCCGAAGAAGAGGCACGGCAGGCCGTCCGGGCGGAAGCTGCGCGGAACGTCGACATCATCAAGATCTGGGTGGATGACCGCAGGGGGCAGTACCAGAAGCTGAGCCCTGCCTTGTATCAGGCGGTCATCGACGAGGCCCACGCTCACGGCTTGAAAACCATCGCGCACATCTATGCGCTGGAGGACGCCAAGGGACTGCTGCGGGCCGGTATAGACGCCTTCGCACACGGGGTGAGGGATCGGGACATCGACGACGAGTTCCTCGAGCTGATCCGGGAAAGGCCGGAGGTGGTCCTGGTGCCGAACCTTCCGAGGCGCGGAGTGCCCACGGACCTCGGCTGGCTCAAGGAATCGATGACGACTGCCGAGTGGACCGAACTGCAAGCCGACAACGTCGAGCGGCCGGAGCGCCAGGATGCGTTTGCGCTGCAGGCGCGTAACCTGGTACGGCTCAGCGAAGCGGGAGTGCCGATCGCTCTCGGTACCGACGGGAGCTTCTGGGCGCCGCACGTCGAGATGGAGGACATGGTGGCCGCGGGCCTGTCACCGGCGGAGGTGCTGATCGCCGCGACGCGCAATGCGGCCGCGCTGGCAGGCCTGGAGGATGCCGGCACCATCGAGGTCGGCAAGCGCGCAGACTTCGTCGTGCTGGAGGCCAGTCCGCTCGACGATATCACCAACACGCGCCGCATCGTCGACGTTTATCTCAGTGGCGAAATGGTCGAACGGAAGGGCGCTTCCTGAGGGATTGCTCCTGGTTCTTCCGCGCCCCGGACTCCTGAGCATATCGTGACAAAGCACTGCCGCTGTGCGGGACGCGACTGATGTTCGCTGCCGCAATGGCAGCGATCCTGCCGATCTGGCGCGGCCTTTTCGTCTGCCTGATTGTCGCACTGTCCGCTGCATTCCTCGCCAGCCAGTATCACGCGCCTGTGCTGCTGTTCGCGTTGTTTCTGGGCATGTCGGCGGGGTTTTTGGCGGAGCATCCGGCAAACCGGCCAGGCGTGGAGTTCGCCGCCGGCACCGTGCTCAGGTGCGGTGTTGCCTTGCTCGGTTTCCGGGTGGCGATTGACGACCTCGTGTCCCTGGGCTGGGACACAGCCGCGATGCTCGCGATGGCCGCATGCATCACCATTGCGGGAGGAGTGCTGATTGCGAAATTTCTGAGGTTGGGCGGGCAGTTCGGCGCCCTTTCGGGCGGAGCCGTCGCGATCTGCGGTGTTTCCGCGGCCGTCGCGATCTCGTCGGTCATGCCTCGAAGCAAGTTGCTGGACCAGAACCTCGCAATGACGATCGTTGCCGTCACGGTCTTCGGCTCGATAGCCATGGTGTTTTTTCCGGCCCTCGTGAAGCTCGCCGGTTTCAGTGCAATGGACGCCGGAATTTTTCTCGGTGGGTCGATTCATGACGTGTCCCATGTCGTCGGGGCCGGCTACTCGGTTTCGCCCGAGGTAGGGGACGTGGCGGTTCTCACGAAGATGATTCGTGTCGCGATGCTGATTCCGGTGGTGTGGGGATTCTTCCTGTTCTTCAGGGCAGCTGTGCCTGCGAACGGCAGCAGGGGTAAGTGGCCGGTGCCGTGGTTCCTGGTAGCGTTCGTGGCGTTTGCAACGATGTCGAGCATCGGCGCCGCTCCCGAGCTCGTGCGGCAGCTCTCCGATAGCACATCCCGAGGTTTCCTGGTCGTTGCCATTGCCGCGCTCGGAATGAAAACATCGCTGCCGGCGTTGCTGTCGACGGGGTGGCGGCCGATAGTCCTTGTGTTTGGAGAGAGCGTATTGCTGGGCGTGCTGGTGCTTGCGTGGTGCGTAAGCGCGTGAAGGGTCACAGCCTCGGTTTACGCCGAGGTTGCACCAATGCGATAGTTTTCACCGCCAGATATCGCCAAAGGACATCAGCCTGAATGGATTTTCCTATCGACGGCGTACGAGCACGGTTTCCAGCTCTATCGCTAACTCACGACGGGCACTCCCGGACTTACCTGGACAACCCGGCGGGTACGC
>DATABW010000106.1:0-5972 GCA_036259375.1 Woeseiaceae bacterium | reverse complement strand
AGCAGTCCGAACAGCCGCTCCATGTTGGTCAGCGCCTGCTTCACCTCGCGGTACACCATTCCGAGCAGGAACAGGGGCGCCGACAACTGCAGCAAGTACGCATTCACGAGAACCAGGTCGCCGATCGTAAGCGTGCCGGCGGTGACCCCGGCGGCCGCGCGCCACATCATCGCTGTGACGCCGAGCGCGATAAAAACCGTCTGGCCGAGATTCAGCACCGCGAGCGATGTCTGCGCTTTCACCGTCGCGTTCTCGAGATGTTTCAGGTTTTCGTCGTAACGGGCCGCCTCGTGCCGCTCGTTGTTGAAGTACTTGACCGTCTCGTAATTGAGCAGCGAGTCGACTGCGCGCTCATTGGCGCGCGTGTCCGCTTCGACCGCCGCCCGGTAGAAGCGCGTGCGCCATTCGGTCACGGCAAACGTCCAGATCGCGTAGGCAACGAGGGTGCCCAGCGTGATGAACGCAAATCCCCAGTCGTAGGCCCATACCAGCACGATGGTGACCAGGAGCACCTCGACCACGGTCGGGAATATCGTGTAGAGCGTCCAGTCGAGCAGGTCGGAGATCGCTGTGCCGCCGCGTTCCACGTCACGCGCTACGCCGCCGGTACGGCGGCCAAGATGAAACCGGAGACTGAGGTCGTGCAGGTGGCGGAACACCTTGAGGGTGATCTCGCGCGAGGCCCGTGCCATGACGCGCGCGAACACGACCTGCCGTAGCTCCGTGAAAAGCGTGACGCTGATGCGCGCCGCGCCGTAGGCGAGCAGCAGCGCCACCGGCAGCACGAGCAGGCTCGGCTCCACGTTCAGCTGGTCGACGATTTCCTTGAGAACGAAGGGCACCACCAGGTTCGCGAGCTTGGCGGCAATGACGAGGAGGAGTGCGAGGGAAATCCGGCCGATGTAAGGACGGAGGTACGGCAGCAAGTCACGAACCACGGTGAAATCGCCGCGAGCGCCGGCGGCCCGCTCGACGGGCACGACCGCATCGCCGCGCTTGTCGCCGCCATCGTCGCTGGTGTCGAGACTCAATGCAAAGGATCCTGGTTCGGCAGGGGATCGGCCGACCCGAAATCGGCCGCCAGAGAACAAGTGTGAGGTCGGTGCCGCCCGCCGGCAAGCTGCGCCGCTGGCGTCGGAGCATGGCTGCACCAGCTGGACGGGGCGTGATCGAGTGCCTGCATCCGAACGAAACCGCGGGATGCAGACGAGCTGCCAAATGCCGATTTTCGAGGGCAAAATGCCCGCATCAAGGCAATATTTCAGGCTGAATTGGGGAAAAAGCCCCGTCATTTTAACGGCTTGCCGTGGTCCGACCCGCATGGAGGGTTTCCCGCTATCATGGCGCGATCCAGAAGGGGAGCCCTGCCGAAATGTCCAGATCGCGCCTGCACCACACCACGCTCACTGCCGTTGCGTCCGCTTTGATGGCCGGCTGCAGTCCCGCCGATGACGGCGCCGGGTCCGGCGCCGCCGCGGCGGCCGGCAGCGAAGGTTCGGCGACGCCGACCCGCTACGATGCCGAAGCGTTTTTCGCGACGACCTCTTACTTCCTCGCGGGCGGCCACGCCTGGTCGCCGGACGACAGCGCGCTGCTGGTCAGCTCCGACGAGACCGGCATTTTCAACGCGTATGCATTGTCGGCAGCCGACGGTGCCGCGAAGCCGTTGACGACGTCGACCACCGATTCGACCTTTGCCGTATCGTGGTTCCCGGACGATGCCCGCGTGCTGTTTACCGCGGACCAGGGCGGCAACGAGCTCGATCACCTGTACGTACGCGAGCTCGACGGGCAGACGCGCGACCTGACGCCCGGCGAGGAGGTCAAGGCGGGTTTCGTCGGCTGGTCCGACGACGGCGAGCACTTCTACGTCGAGACCAACGAGCGTGACCCGGCAGCGTTCGACCTGTACCGATACGCGGCGGACGGTTACGAGCGCACGCTCGTGTTCCGGAATGACGATGCACTCGCCATAGCGGCGGTGTCGCCTGACGGCAGCACCATTGCCCTGGTCAAGCCGCGCACCAGCGCGGACTCGGACCTCTATATTCTCGACACACGGGCCGCGGACGCCGAACCGGAACTGATCACGCCTCACCAGGGCAATGTCTCCCATGGCGTGCACGAGTTCACGCGGGACAGCCGGAAACTCGTCTATTCAACCGACGAGCACGGCGAATTCCAGCAGGCGTGGGTTTACGATCTCGGCACCGGCGAGAAGGAGCCGCTGGTGTCCGCCGACTGGGACGTGCTGTTCGTGAGCTACTCCGACTCGGGCCGATACCGGGTGTCCGGCACCAACGCGGATGCACGTACCGTGGTCACGATTCTGGACACCAGGAACGGCGAGGAAGTAAAACTGGACAGCCTCCCGCCGGGCGACCTCGCGCAGATCCGCTTCTCGCGCGACGAGAGCCGGCTCGCGTTGATGGTGAGTTCCGACACGTCGCCGAGCGATGTCTACACCGTCGATCTTGCGGCGGGGGATAGCCAGCGCCTCACGACCGCGCTGAACCCCGAGATCGACGAGGCCGATCTCGTGGCGTCCAGGGTCGTTCGCTACAAGAGCTTCGACGGCCTGGAGATCCCGGCGATCGAATACCGGCCGCAGGGCGCGTCGGCGACGAACAAGGTGCCGGCGCTCGTCTGGGTGCACGGCGGGCCCGGCGGCCAGAGCCGCACCGGCTATTCCGCCACGATTCAGCACCTGGTCAATCACGGCTACGCCGTCCTCGCGGCGAACAACCGCGGCTCGTCGGGCTACGGCAAGACATTCTTCCACATGGACGACCGCAAGCACGGCGAAGTGGACTTGCAGGACATCGTGCACGCGAAGCGCTACCTGGCGTCGCTGGACTGGGTGGACGGGGAGCGCATCGGCATCATCGGCGGCTCCTACGGCGGCTACATGGTCGGTGCCGCGCTGGCGTTCGAGCCCGAGGTATTCGACGTCGGCATCAACATTTTCGGCGTCATGAACTGGGTGCGCACCCTCGAGAGCATTCCGCCGTGGTGGGAGTCGTTCAAGGAGGCGCTGTACGACGAGATGGGCGATCCCGCGACCGACGCCGAACGGCACCGCCGCATCTCGCCGCTGTTCCACGCGCGAAACATTACGAAGCCGCTACTCGTCGTGCAGGGCGCAAACGACCCGCGCGTGCTGCAAGTGGAAAGCGACGAGATCGTCGAGGCCGTGCGCGCCAACGACGTGCCGGTCGAGTACGTGCTTTTCCCCGACGAAGGCCACGGCTTCACCAAGCGCGAGAACCGCATCAAAGCCTCCGAAGCCTACGTAAGATTCCTGGACCAGCACCTGTAGGGGTCGGACCTCGGCAACCTGCTGAAAGGTAGGAGAAAGTAGCTGTAAAAGACCGCCTTTATGGCCCTTAAATGCCCTATTTTGGCGCCAAAACGATCACCGGCGTGCCCGCTCAGCCGTTTCGGCTTTGCTCGCCTGCCGAGGTTCATCCAGCCGATGCCGGTAGCGCCCCGCACGAACCAGCAGCATGGCCGTCACCGGCGCCGTGACGATCACGAACAGCGTAATCAGCAGCTCGTGCACGACCGGTCGACCAAGCAGTGCCGAGGACACGAGCATCGATGCGATCAGCACGCAGCCGGTGCCGAGGCTCGTGCCCATCGTGGGCGGATGCATGCGCGCGAAGAAATCCGGCAGTCGCAGCAACCCGATGCCGGCAACCAGCACCAGCAAGCCGGCCGTGACGAGCAGCATCGTCCCGGGGATCGTCACCCACAGCGGGAGCTCGACCTCGTTCATGGCTCGATCACCTCGCCCCGCAGCAGGAACTTCGCAAGTGCGATCGTGCTCGCGAAGCCGAACAGGGCGATCAGCAGCGCCATGTCGAAATAGGCGGTCGAATCCGAGCGTATGCCGAGCATGAGCAACGTCAGCATGCCGTTGATGTAGAACGTGTCCAGCGCCAGGATGCGGTCCTGCGCAGCGGGGCCGATAAAAAGCCTCACCAGCGCGCACAGCATCGCCAGCACGAAGCAGACGGATGCGAACCAGGCGGCGTAATCGAAAACGGTGGTCATTCGAAGATCCTCATCAAAGGTTGCTCGTAGCGGTTCTTGATCCAGCGTATCCAGTCGTCCTTTTCCTTGAGGTCGAGAATGTGCAGCGTCACACGGCTGCCGTCCGGCGCGAGATCGACCCAGACGGTGCCCGGCGTCGCGGTCAGGATCATCGCCAGGCCGGCGAGCCCGTGCGGGTCGCGCATGTCCAGCGGGACGTCGAGGAATCCCGACTCCACCTCGCGCCCGCGGACGAGCCCCAGCACGATACGCGCGACCGCGACGTTCGAGCGCACAACGTCCATGAGCACGACCGCCAGCAGGCCGGCGATCACCTGCGGATTGCCGATGCTCGCCTGCAGCGGCCGCAACGGCGAGGCTAGCCAGGACAGCGCCGCGGCCACGGCGGCGGCCAGCACGACCTGGCCGGGGGTGAGTGCCTGGTTCAGGAGCAGCCACAGGAACGCGAGCCAGGCGAAGAGTCCGACCGACAGCCGCCTCGCCGCGGTGATCTTCACGGCGCGCCGCCCCCGGCCGACATCACGGCATTCACGTACGCCTCCGGCTGCAGCAGCGAAGTGGCGGCCATCCGCAGGAACTGGATGACGTCAGGCGACGCAGCGGAAAGCGCGAACGTCACGAGAACGAGCGAGGCCACCGGCGCCGCTTCGAGCGCCCGGATGCGCGGGACTCGCCGCGCAGCCCGGCTCCAGAACAGGCGAATCCCGATCCGCGAGGCCGCGAAAATCGCCACGAAACCCGAGAGCAGCACCGCAAAGGTGAACAGCCACACCGGCGCCTGGTTCGCCGCCGTCGAGCCCAGCGCCGCCGACAGCAGCGCGAACTTGGCAATGAAGCCCGGCAGCGGCGGCAGCCCCGCCACCAGCAGCACGCAAACTACGAACACGAGCCCCAGGAACGCCATGGCCGCGGGTATGGCGGTGCCCACTTCCTCGTCCAGCCCGTACGGGTCCGGAGCAGCGACACCGAAGGCGACGTAGTACGGGGCGGGTGCCCGCTCACCCGACTCCGGGTGCGGATGGGTGAGCCGCGCCCGCTCCGCCATGCCGGTCAGCATGAAGAAGGCGGCGGTCGTCAGCACCGAGGTCACGAGGTAGAAGAGCGCCGGCGCCGTGAGCTCCTCGAGACCGAGCCCGAGCGCCGCCAGCAGCAGGCCGGTCGACACGACGACGGAGTAAGCGACGAACCTCCCGAGGTGCCGCGCCGACAGCATGCCGACGATGCCGGCGAGCAGCGTCGCGAACCCCGTATAAAAGAGTATGCCGCCCAGTATGGCGGCCGCGACCCGGTCCTCGCCCACCAGCGTGCCCACCCGTAGCACGGCGTAAACGCCGACTTTCGTCATGATCGCGAAGATCGCAGCCACCGGCGGCACGGCGATGGAGTAGGTACGCGGCAACCAGAAATTGAGGGGCCAGCTCCCTGCCTTGACGAGAAAGGCGACGCCGAGCAGCGCCACGCCGGCATCGAAGATCGCCCGGTCGGCGGCCGCGAGCGCCGGGATTCTTTGCGTGAGATCGGCCATGTTGAGCGTGCCGGTGATGCCGTAGATCAGGGCCACTCCGACGAGGAACAGCGAAGAGGACGCGAGGTTGACGGCGATGTAGTTGAGGCCAGTCTTGACGCGCTGCGAACCGAGCCCCCGCAGCACCAGGCCGTAGGAGGCGGCGAGCAGGATCTCGAAGAAGACGAACAGGTTGAACACGTCGCCCGTCAGAAAGGCGCCGTTGATCCCCATCAGCTGGAAGTGAAAGAGCGGGTGGAAGTGGTGCCCTCGCTCGTCCCATCCGTGGGCTGCGTAGACCACCACGGCCGAGGCGAGGACCGCCGTCAGCAGTAGCATCGTCGCCGACAACCGGTCGAGCACGAGCACGATGCCGAAGGGGGCGGGCCAGCTGCCGAGGAAGTAGGCCCGT
>DATABW010000105.1:0-11699 GCA_036259375.1 Woeseiaceae bacterium | reverse complement strand
CAACACGACCAAGGCCGTCACTAAAGGGTATGCCATCGGCTCCGCCGGTCTTGCGGCGCTGGTGCTGTTCGCCGATTACACGCATGCGTTGGAGGGCGCGGAGATCAGCGTCACCTTCGACCTGTCCGACCACCTGGTGATCATCGGCCTGTTCATCGGCGGCCTGGTTCCCTACCTCTTCGGCTCCATGGCGATGGAAGCTGTCGGACGCGCCGCCGGCTCGGTCGTCAATGAAGTGCGCCGGCAGTTCCGCGAAATCCCGGGCATCATGGAAGGCACCGGCAAGCCCGATTACAGCCGTGCAGTCGACCTGCTCACCAAAGCGGCGATCAAGGAGATGATCGTGCCGTCGCTGCTGCCGATCCTGGTGCCGCTGGCAGTGGGGCTGCTGCTCGGGCCGAAGGCGCTTGGGGGCTTGCTGCTGGGCACCATCATCACGGGCCTGTTCGTGGCGATCTCCATGACCACCGGCGGCGGCGCCTGGGACAATGCCAAGAAGTACATCGAGGACGGCAATGTCGGCGGCAAGGGCTCCGAAGCCCACAAAGCGGCCGTAACAGGCGATACCGTCGGCGATCCCTACAAGGACACCGCCGGCCCCGCGATCAACCCGCTGATCAAGATCATCAATATCGTGGCGCTGCTGATGGTGCCGTTGCTCTGACCGCGTGATCGCCCATGGGACGGGCTCCTGCAGATGATTTCGCCGTAGGAGCCCGGTTTTCCCGCGACACCTGTGCGCCATCACCACAGCGCCCGTTCTACTGCATCAACGTCCTGTAGGCGCCGCTCGTTCCGGTGGTACCCAGCGTCGCCGGGGGCTCGATGAAATTGCCCTGCACGAAATCCACCCCGTTATCGCGCAGCCAGTCGAAATCCTCCTGCTGCTCGACCTGCTCCGCGATCACGCGGAACTCCAGCGTCCGTGCCAGTTTGATCATGGCGGAGACCATCTCCTGGTTCACCTGGTCGGTGGTCAGGTTGCGCGTATAGATGCCGTCGATTTTCAGGTAATCGACCGGCAAAGCCTTGAGGCTCGAGAAGGCGCCGAGTCCGTTGCCGAAGTCGTCGAGCGCGAACTCGCAGCCGATCCCGTGCAATACCTCGATGAACCGCTGTGCCTGCTGCAGGTTGGTGGAGATCGTGGATTCGGTGACTTCGAAGCAGATACTGGACGGCGCCACGCCGCTGTGATCGAGGGCGTCGACCACGAACGAGAGAAAGCCCTCGTCTGCGAGCGTCTGGCCCGAGATGTTGATGGAGCAACTCCGCCTGCCCGCCAGCTTGATCTCGCCGGCGCCGATGGCCGATAACGCGGCGTTCACGACCCACCGGTCGATCTGCGGCATCATCTGGTAGCGCTCGGCGGGACGCAAAAACTCCGCGGAGTTGGCGGAACGGCCGCGCTCGTCCGGCATGCGGAGCAGTACCTCGACCGCCGGCCCCGATTCGTCGGCAGCCCCGGTGGCAATGATCGGCTGCATGGCCAGTTCGAAGCGATTCTCGTGCAGCGCCGTCTGTATCTGGCGCAGCCACTTGATATCGCCGCGCTCGCGTGCGATCGCCTCGTCGCGGGCGGAATACACGTGCACCTGGCCGCGCCCCCGCTGCTTCGCCACGTAGCAGGCGGAGTCCGCCGCACTCATGAGATCGGCGAGCGCAGCGGCCGCATGCCCGATCTCCACCACGCCGATGGAGATGCCGATATTGAATATCTTGTCCTTCCAGACGAAGCGATAGTCGGCGACGGCGTTGCAGATGTCCGCGGCAATCTGGCGCGCCTTGTCGATGGGGCAGCCGATCAGCAGCGTGCCGAATTCGTCCCCGCCCAGTCGGCCGACGAAATCGGAATCCCTCACCTGCTCCTTGATCAGCCCGGCCACTTCGCGAAGCATGTTGTCGCCCGCCAGGTGCCCGCAGCTGTCGTTCACCGCCTTGAAGCGGTCGAGGTCCATATAGAAGAGAATATGCACTGCGTCTTCGGTGCGAGCGGAGTCCATGGCCTCCTCCACCCTGCGTTCGAACTCGCGCCGGTTGACGAGCCCGGTAAGCGCATCGTGCGTCGCCTGGTAGCTCATTTGCCGGGTCAGGCCGCGAATCTCGGTGACGTCGTGCAGCACCACTACCGTGCCCGAGATGCTGTTGCCGGGCCCGCGAATGGGCGACGCGGTCAGCTCCACCGAATGCTCCTGCTCGCCGTCGCGGCTGACCAGGAGCGCCCGCCTCCCCATGTTCACCCGGCGCCGCATGGACAGGCAGCGCTCCACCGGGTCGCCCAGCGGGCGCCGGTCCGACTCGTCGATCAGCGAGAAGAGCTCACCGATGCGATGGCCCGTCGAGGCGCCGCGTTCGGAACGCGTCATCACCTCCGCCGCTCGGTTCATGTAGTCGATGCGGCCTTCGTTATCGGTGGTGATCACCCCTTCCGCGATCGACTCCAGCGTGTATTGCGCCTGCCGCTTGCTGCGGCTCAGGGACACTTCGAGGCTTTTCCGGTAGCTGACGTCGCGGGCGACCGTCAGGATCGCCGTGCTGCCGCGATACTCGATGGAGGAGCTCTGCGCCTCGACCCACAGCCCCTGTTCCTGGCCGTTGATCAACTGGATCTCCAGGCGTTCGGGCACCGTCTCGCCGGCCAGCCGCTTGGCGAGTGTTTTGCGGAACAGCGCCCGGTACGCAGGCTTTACGAGGTCCGCAACTTCGCGGCCTTCGAGCTGTTCGGGCGTGAGGCCCATGAGCGCCGCCGCGCTGTTGTTCGCGAGCAGGATGCGCTCGTCGTGCAACAGCACGATCTCCGGCAGCGTGCGCGCGAAATCGGCGAACAGCCGGTCGCGATCGTGGATCTCCTCTTCACGTTCGCCCAGCGCGTCGAAGAGGCGATTGATCGTCTTCGCCAGGGCACCAATGTCGCCATTGCCCTCCCGCGAGACCGACAAGCGGCGCCCGACCGAGGCATCGCCGGCCACGGTGACGAGCTCCAGGTTCAACTCGCCCAGCCGCCGGATGAGGCGCCGGTGGCCGAGCCACAGGAAGAATGCGCCGGCTGCTGTCAGCAAGAACAGCGCCGCGAAAATCAGCGCGATTATGAGGGGCGGCATGCGTCACGCGGCGGCGAGCCAACCCTGAGCTCGCGAACTGCCAGTCCTCCGTCGTCAGCTGATTTAAGTGAGCGCAAGTTGTCGATTGTCCCTCTCCGGCCTGCGTACGTGAATGCGCAAATGATGCCGGGAAACGATCATTTGTTATTATTGCCGCTCCTGGTGAGCTCTCCGTGGGGGGAGATCCGAGGTGCCTCAGAGCGGTACGCATGTGCACATGCTTTAGCATATCCCAGCAGCATCAAGGAGCTGCCGCGATTCACCATAATTCACCACCCGTCCGTCCCCCAGCGCCCGCCTGCCTGGGTCCTGCGCCGAAGCGTCTGGTCGGACCTGTTGTAATCAATTAAGGAAGCCCGTGACGGAAATGGACACCACCGAGTTTGCCCGCCGGCAGATGGTCGCACAACAGATCAGGGCCTGGGAGGTTTTCGATACGCGGACGCTCGCGGTCCTGGCCGAGGTCCCGCGGGAACGCTTCGTGCCCGCGCCATTCGCCGCGCTCGCGTTCGCCGAAACGCAAATCCCGCTGGGTCACGACCAGTACATGATGCCGCCCACCCTCGAAGGCCGCTTGCTGCAATCCTTGAAGCTGTTGCCGATTCACGACGTGCTGGAAATCGGCACCGGCTCCGGTTTTCTCGCCGCCTGCCTTTCACGGCTGGCCCGCTCGGTGACGACGATCGACATCTTTCCGGACCTCGCGCGAGCCGCCGCCGGCAAGCTGGCCGACATGGGTTACGACAACGTGACGGTAAAAACCATGGATGCCGCGCAGGAACTGCCGGAAGGCCCGTTCGATGCCATCGCGCTCACGGCCTCGCTGCCGACATTCGATCCCCGTTTCGTGGCACCGCTGAAGCCGGGCGGGCGGCTGTTCGCCATCGTCGGCGATCCCCCCGTAATGGACGCGCGGCTCATTGTACGGGGCGCCGATGGATCGCTCGAGACCACCTCGCTGTTCGAAACCAATGTGCCGCCGTTGCTGAACGCACCCGCGCCGCCTGCCTTCCGCTTCTAGCTTTATGCCGAAAGGGATGAAACCGATGCCGCCGCCGCGGCATCTTTGTTACGGTGGCGCACGGGCCGCCCGGGCGACAGTCGCGTGATCGACGAGCTCAGTCCGGGGGAGTTCCAGCGCCGGAGGCGCTCCGGCGAACTTTGGCAGCTGCTGGACGTCCGAGAACCGTGGGAGATTGCCATCGCCAGCCTCGATAACACGATCAACATCCCGCTGCGCGACCTGCCGTCGCGGCACACCGAGCTCGATCCCGCGACTCCCGTGGCGGTCATCTGTCACGGCGGCGTGCGCAGCGCGCATGCCGCCGGCTTCCTGGCGGCACAGGGCTATCCCGCCGTCGCGAATATCGTCGGCGGCATTGATGCCTGGTCTCGGGATGTCGATGCATCGGTGCCGCGGTATTGAGCCGACCGCGCTTGACTGATTTGGTGATATAGTCAACCATAACACCTTGAAACCGTGATCCGGGGAACGCCGATAACATGAAAAACACCAATCCGATCAGAACCCTCGCCATCGCCTTCGCGGCGCTGGCCGTGCCGTCCGCGAGTCACGCCGCGTCGCTGCTCGAGATCTATCAGCAGGCGCTGCAGAGCGATCCCCTGATCCACGAAGCCGAGGCCCTGCGCCTGGCCGCACAGGAGGCGGCGCCGCAAGCCCGCGGATTTCTGCTGCCGCAGCTCGGCGCCAGCGGCTCCTGGACGACCGGCTCCCGCGACGGGTCCGAAGTCCAGATCGATACTGAGGGCAATATCGGGACAGTGGGCTTCGAGTCCGAAAGCGACACCTTGCAATGGAGCCTGAATCTCAGCCAAACGCTCTTCAGCTGGGACCAGTTCATTGGCCTGAAGATGGCGAACAAGATCGTCGCCCGCGCGGAAGTCGTGTACGAGGCGGCGCAGCAGGACCTGATGATCCGGGTCGTGCAGCGCTACTTCGATGTGCTTGCGGCCGAGGACCGGCTGGCGTCGATCCATGCGGATCGCGAGGCCATCGCGCGGCAACTGGAGCAGGCGCAGCAGCGGTTTGAGGTCGGTCTGATCGCTATCACCGACGTGCAGGAATCGCAGGCCGCGTACGACCAGTCGGTCGCGGCAGAGATCGGCGCGAAGCGCGATCTCGCGACAGCGCGGGAGCTGTTGCGCGAGATTACCGGCGAGCACGTGCCGGAGCTCGCCGCCCCGGTCGAGGAATTCCCGTTACCCAGTCCGAATCCCACGGAAGTGGATGCCTGGGTCGACCTGGCCCTGGAGCAGAACCTTACTCTGCTCGCGAGCCGTTTCGACGAGCGGATCGCCCGCGACGAGATCTCGTTCCGGCGCAGCGGCCATTACCCGGACGTGCAGCTGGTGGCCGGGCGCACGCGGCAGGACGTCACCGGCGACGGACGATTCGGCGGCAATCCCTTCAGGCCGACCGACAGCTTGGTGGACGGCAACTTCATTGGCGTCGAGCTGACGATCCCGCTGTTTTCCGGCGGTCGCACGTCGTCCCTGGTCCGCGAGGCGGTGTACCTGCATCGAGCCTCCATGGAACAACTGCAGCGCGTGGCGCGGGAAACCGAGCGCGCGACGCGGGACGCCTATCTCGGCGTATTGGCGGAAATCAGCCGGGTGAACGCGCTGGAGCAGGCGGTGGCTTCGAGCCGGACGGCGCTGGAGGCGACCCAGGCCGGTTTCGACGTCGGCACGCGCACCATCGTGGACGTGCTCGACTCGCAGCGCGCGCTCTACCAGGCGATCACGAATTACTACCAGAGCCGCTACGTCTACATCGGCAACGTGCTGCGCCTGAAACAGGCAGCCGGCACCCTGAAAGTCCAGGACCTCGAGCAGATCGACCGCTGGCTCACGGAGCGCGAGGCCCCGGAAGCGGACATCATCGAAGAGGCCGAGGGCGAGAAAAACAACGAGTAGGAGCCCGTCTCACGGCGACACGGATGTTGGAACACCCGACCGGGGCAACAACCGCCGCGTCACCGATCCCGCACTAACGGCCCCACCAGCTCCATAAGCCGTTCCAGCGCCCCGCGGTTCTCCAGCACGATCCGGCGGCCGGCCTCACCGAGCCGTCTCGCTTCAGCAGCGTTCCCGAGCAGCCTCAGCACCGAGCGCGCCAGGGCGTGCTCGTCCTCAACCAGTGTCAAGGCCCCGACACGGTTGAACAGGTTGGCGATCTCCTGCGTGTTGAACAGGTGCGGACCGGCGACGACCGGCAGCCCGAGTGCCGCGGGCTCTAGCAGATTGTGCCCGCCGATCGGCACCAGGGTGCCGCCGACGAACGCCACGTCGGAAGCCGAGTAAAACAGCGGTACCTCGCCCATGGTATCGCCCAGGAATACGCCGGCCGACGCGGGCACCCTTTCGCCCGCGGTCCGTGCCACGTACCGGGTTTCCTGCCGCTCCAGGAGCTGGCGCACGGCCTCGAACCGTTCCGGGTGCCTGGGAACGAGCAGCAGCAGGGCATCGGGAAATGTGGCGCGTACCTGCCGATGCGCCTCCAGCATCAACTCCTCCTCCCGGTTGTGCGTGCTGGCGGCGATCCAGACCGGGCGGTCGCCGAACGTCTCCAGGCGGAAGGCGCGCCCGCGCTCCGCGAGCTCGGGGTCGATCTCGATATCGAACTTGATATTTCCCGTCACCCGCGTTCGCTCCGGGCGAGCGCCCAGCGACCGGAAGCGTTCGGCATCGGCTTCACTCTGCGCCGCAATGACGATGCCGTGCGACAGCGTTTCGCGAAACAGCGGCAATAGCTTGCGGTAACTCCGCACCGACTTCGGCGAGATCCTGGCGCTCACCAGCACCAGCGGGATGTTGCGCGCGCCGCAGGCGTGAAAGAGATTCGGCCAGATCTCCGTCTCCATGATCAGCGCCACGTCCGGCTGCGTCGCCTCGAAGAAATTACGCACGGCGCTCGGCGTCTCGAATGGAATGTAGCAATGGCGGACGGCGTCCCCGAAGAGAGCGGCCACGCGCGCGGCGCCGGTCGGCGTGACCGTGGTCATCAGACGCTGTTTGCCTGGAAACCGGCGGCCCAGCGCCCGCACCAGCGGTGCGGCGGCCTGAACCTCGCCAACCGACACCGCGTGTATCCAGATGCTGCCGCCCTCCAGCTCCGGGAAGCCTGCGCCGAACCGCTGTCCCACACGGTCCCAGTACGCACGGTTGACGATGCCGCGAAACAGCCAGTACAGCGCGTAAACCGGCAGCAGGACGTACGTCAGGACTGCGTACAGGATGCGGATCAACAGGGGTCCGCGACGGCGTCAGCCGGGCTGGTCGGAGCTCATTGCCCCAGCTTCTCGATAATTCGGCTGGAGGAATGGCCTTCGCGGAAAGCGAGGACGCGGACCTCGCCGCCGCTGGCCAGCACAGCGTCTCCGCCTGCGATGTCTGCTGCGCGGTAGTCCCCGCCCTTGACCAGGATGTCGGGCAGTACCCCGTTTATGAGTCTTGCGGGCGTGTCTTCGGAAAACGGCACGACCCAATCCACGGCCGCAAGCCCCGCCAGCACCGCCATGCGGTCCGCCAGGCTGTTGATCGGGCGCTTCTCGCCTTTCAGGCGGCGCACCGACTCGTCGTCATTGACGGCGACCACGAGCCGGTCGCCCAGGCTCTTCGCCTCTTCGAGATACGCGACGTGACCCGCGTGCAAGATGTCGAAGCAGCCGTTCGTCATCACGATTCTTTCCCGCCGTTCTCTCGCTTCTTCGAGGGCGACACGCAGCTCCGCCTCCGTCACCAGGCCGCCGCCGCCCTCGCCGCGCCGGTGCAGCGCCACCTGGAGCTCCCAGGGCGTGACGGTCGCGACGCCGATCTTGCGCACGACCAGCCCGGCGGCGAGATTCGCGAGAGCGGCTGCCGGTTCCATCCCGGCGCCACTCGCGAGTGCCGCGGCCAACGTGGCGATCACCGTGTCGCCGGCGCCGGTAACGTCGAAGACTTCGCGCGCATGGGTCGACAGGAATACCGGTTCGTCGTCGGCGGTGACCAGCAGCATGCCTTTTTCGCTGCGGGTGACCAGCAGGGCTTCGAGTTCGAGGCGGCCGAGCATCCGCCGCGCGCGCTCGACCAGCTCGGCTTCCGAACGGCAGGCGCCCGCCACGGCTTCGAACTCCGCCTGGTTCGGCGTGATCACCGAAGCCCCGCGGTAGCGATCGAAATCAACGCCCTTCGGATCGACCAGCACCCGCACACCGGCCTCGCGACAGGCGGCGATGATGACGTCCGCATCCGCCAGCGCCCCTTTGCCGTAGTCCGACAGGACGACGGCGTCGCTGTCCCGGAGGTCAGATGCGAGCAAGCTGGAAAGCGACAGTTCGCGGCCGCCGGCAACGGACTCTTCCCGGTCCAGGCGGATCAGCTGCTGGCCGCGGCTCTGCACACGGGTCTTGGTAATCGTCGGCCGGTCGTCCGTCTGCAGGAAACGGCAGTCGATCTCCTGCCGCTCCAGGATCCCCTTCAGCAACTCCGCTTCGGCGTCGCGGCCCACGATACCGAGCAAGCTGGTGCGCACGCCGGGTGCAGCGAGGTTGACAGCCACGTTGCCCGCGCCGCCGGCTCGGTCATCGTTGCTGCGCACGTGCACGACGGGCACGGGCGCCTCCGGCGAAATCCGGCTGGTCCCGCCGAACAGGTAACGGTCCAGCATCACGTCGCCCGCGACGAGGACCCGGGCCTTGGTAAAGTCAGGGATTGTAAGGGTCACGGCGGGATACTACCTGTCCCGTCAATGCCGCGAAAGCGCGCCGCAGGAGCCCGCATTGCGGGCTCTGCGGTCAAGGGGTCAGCCGCACTTCGAGTCGCCGCAGTTCAGGCAGGTGGCGCAGCCGTCCATCACGACGACGGCGGCGGTGCTGCACTTCGCGCAGAGGCGCGCGCCTTCCGGGAACACGGGTTTGGCAAAAGCGTCCTGCTGGCGCGCGCTCGCCTCGTACTCCTCACGCTTCTGCTCGATGAGCTTCTGCTGGTTCTCGTCGAGGCCGGTCGGCGTCAGCAGGCCGATGGCGATCAGGTGCTTTTCGACGATGTAACCGAGCTCCGCGATGATCGAGGGCATGAACTTGCCGCCCGGTTTCCAGTAGCCGCCGCGCGGGTCGAAGACGGCCTTCAGTTCGTCGACGAGAAAGGTGACGTCGCCGCCCTTGCGGAACACGGCCGAGATGATGCGCGTCAGCGCCACGATCCACTGGTAATGGTCGAGGTTCTTCGAGTTGATGAAGATCTCGAACGGCCGGCGTTTCTCGAACTCGGTCCCCTCGTTCAGGACGATGTCGTTGATGGTGACGTACATGGCATGGTCGGATACCGGCGTCTTGACCTTGTAGGTCGAGCCCACGAGCATCTCCGGCCGCTCGAGTTTCTCGTGCATCCGGATGACTTCCGCCGGACGGCCGCCCGCCTCGCCTGCTCGGCGGCTTTCGGCCTTCGGAGCCTCCGCCGTCTTCGCCGCCGGCTGCTTGACGCCGTAGCCCACTATTTTCTTGTCGATCCTGGTTCTGCTCATCTCAATCATCCCCGGCCGGGCCGCGCGACGCGGCCGCCGTCAGAACTTGCCGTAATAGCCTTCCTTCAGGGCGTCGAACAGGTTGGCCGCGGTGTGCACCTCGCCGTCGTATTCGATCTCCTCGTCCCCCTTGAGCTCGACTTCCGTGCCGTCTTCCAGCTTGAACGTATAGACGGTGTTCTTCAGGTCCTGTTCCTTGACGAGCACGCCCTGGAACGCCTCCGGGTTGAACCGGAACGTCGTGCAGCCCTTGAGGCCCTGCTCATAGGCATAGAGGTAAACGTTCTTGAAATCCTCGTACGGGTAATCGGTCGGCACGTTCGCCGTTTTCGATATCGACGAGTCAATCCACTTCTGGGCCGCCGCCTGGATATCCACGTGCGCGGTCGGCGTGATGTCCTCGGCGGTCAGGAAATAATCCGGCAGCGCGTCTTTCGAGTCCGCCGCCTGGGATTCGGCCGTGGTATCGCCCGGCGGCAGCGCGCGCGGGTTGATGAGCTGGCGATAGGCGAGCAGCTCGAAGGAAAACACGTCCACCTTTTCCTTGGATTTCTTGCCCTGGCGGATCACGTTGCGGAAATAATGATGGGCGAAGCTCGGCTCGATGCCGTTGCTGGCGTTGTTCGCCAGCGAGAGGGAAATCGTGCCGGTCGGTGCGATCGAGCTGTGGTGCGTGAATCGCGCGCCCACCTCGCTGAGGCGCTCGACCAGTTCGGGCGCCTCGGCCGCAACGCGCTGCATGTAGCGGCTGTAGCGACTGTGCAGGACGCGCCCCGGAACCCGGTCGCCCACGCGATAACCGTCGGCCGCCATCTCCGGGCGTTTCGCGAGCATCTCCGCCGTCACTTCGAATTCCTCGGACATGATCGGCGCCGGTCCTTTCTCCTCCGCCAGCTCGAGCCCTGCCTCCCAGCCGGCGAGCGCCAACTGCTTCGCCACTTCCTCTGTGAACTGCACGGACGGCGCCGAACCGTATTCCATGCGCATCATCGTGATCGTGGAGCCGAGGCCCAGGAACCCCATCCCGTGCCGCCGCTTGCGCAGTATTTCGTTCCGCTGCAGCGGCAGCGGCAACCCGTTGATCTCCACGACGTTGTCCAGCATGCGTGTAAATACCTTCACGACTCGCCGGAATTCATCCCAGTCGAAGCGCGCGCGGTCGGTGAACGGGTCGACCACGAACCGCGTGAGGTTCACCGATCCGAGAAGGCAGGAACCGTAGGGCGGCAGCGGCTGTTCGCCGCAGGGGTTGGTGGCGCGGATCTTTTCGCAAAACCAGTTGTTGTTCATTTCGTTGACCCGGTCGATCAGCACGAAGCCCGGCTCCGCGAAATCGTAGGTCGATGCCATGATCAGGTCCCACACGCGGCGGGCCGGCAGGCGGCGGTAGATTTTGCAGGCGACGAGTCCTTCGGCGTTGCGCAGGTACTTGTCCGGCTCCGGCCACTCGCGCCAGACGAATTGCTCCTCGTCTTCGACGTCCAGGCGCTCCTGCTCCGCTTCCTTCGCCGTCACCGGGAAAGCGAGCTTCCACTCCGCGTCGTCGATCACCGACTGCATGAACTCGTCCGTCACGAGCAACGAGAGATTGAACTGCCGCAGTCGGCCGTCCTCGCGTTTGGCGCGAATGAAATCGAGCGCGTCGGGATGACCGACGTCGAAGGTGCCCATCTGCGCGCCGCGGCGGCCGCCGGCGGAGGACACGGTGAAGCACATCTTGTCGTAGATATCCATGAACGACAGCGGCCCGGACGTGTAGGCGCCCGCGCCCGAGACGTACGCGCCGCGCGGCCGCAAGGTCGAGAACTCGTAGCCGATGCCGCAGCCCGCCTTCAAGGTCAGGCCGGCTTCGTGGACCTTGTCCAGGATGCCGTCCATCGAGTCCTCAATGGTGCCGGACACGGTGCAGTTGATGGTGCTGGTCGCCGGCTTGTGTTCCAGCGCTCCCGCATTCGAGGTGATGCGGCCGGCGGGAATGGCCCCGCGGCGCAGCGCCCACACGAAGCGTTCGTACCAGTAGGCGCGCTTCTCCGGCGTGGCTTCGGCGTCGGCCAGGGCACGGGCCACGCGCTGGT
>DATABW010000104.1:0-4098 GCA_036259375.1 Woeseiaceae bacterium | reverse complement strand
CGATAACGGCTCACGCGCGACCAGGTGCCACTTGCCTTCGAAGTTCGGTTCCCCCTCCAGTCCGAAGCGGCGGGCAAACACGCGGTACTCGTCCGGCGGCAGCACCGCCCGGACCTCGTCCGGCGTCCACACGTAAAAGCGGCCTTCCTCGCCCTCGGAATCCGCATCGCGGCTGGCGTAGAAGCCTTCCTCCGGCGAGCGCATGTCGTGAAGCAGCCATTCCGCACATTCGACGGCCGCCTGCCGGAAAACGGCTTCGCCCGTCGCGAGATGCGCTTCGGCGTAGAGCGCGAGCAGCGGTCCGTTGTCGTACAGCATTTTCTCGAAGTGCGGGATGTGCCAGTAGCGGTCCACCGAGTACCGGTAGAAGCCACCGCCCAGGTGGTCCTGCAAACCGCCTTCGGCCATCCGCCTTAGCGTCAGCGATACCATCTCCAGCGCGTCGCGATCCGGCTCCGCGCCGGACGTGCTCTCGTGCCAGTGACGCAGCAGCCGTTCAAGGCCGGAGGGCTGCGGAAACTTCGGCGCGCCGCCGAAGCCGCCGAACTCGTGGTCGAAGTTCTGCGCCAGCTGCTTGCGCGCGTCCAGGAGCAGCTTTGCGGTAAGCAGCGACGCATCGCCGGCGGCGGACGGCGAGAGCCGCGCCAGCACGTCGGTCAGTCTCTGTCCCTGCTCGCGGACCTCATCGCGGTTCTCATCGAAATAATCGCGGACACGCGCGATGAGATGGCGGAACGCCGGCATGCCGTACCGGGGCTCGTCCGGAAAATACGTCCCGCCGAAAAACGGCCGCTGGTCCTGCGGATCCAGGAACATCGTGAGCGGCCAGCCGCCCGGGCGCTGCGTCAGCAACTGGTGCGCCGTCTGGTAGATCTTGTCGATGTCCGGCCGTTCCTCGCGGTCGACCTTGATGTTGACGAAAAGACGGTTCATCAGCTCCGCCGTCTGTTCGTCCTCGAATGATTCGTGCGCCATCACGTGGCACCAATGGCAGGCCGAATAACCGATCGACAGCAGGATCGGCTTGCCTTCCTCGCGTGCCTGCGCCAAAGCTTCTTCGCTCCAGGGGTACCAGTCGACGGGGTTGTCGGCGTGTTGGCGGAGATAGGGGCTCGTTTCGTGGGCCAGGCGGTTCGATGGTTTCATTCACTCAATATAGCGCATCGCCGCCTCGTTGCCGGGGGCCGGGCTCCTACAGGAGAGAGGCGTAAGGTAGACTAGCGGCCCATGCTGCCTTACCCCGAAATCGATCCGGTCATCTTCTCGCTCGGACCCCTGAAGATTCGCTGGTACGGGCTGATGTACGTCATCGGGTTCGTGGTGGGCTGGTGGCTCGCCCGCATCCGCGCCGAGCGTCGCGATTCGCCGATCCGGCCGCCGCAGGTTGATGACCTCGTGTTCTACTCTATGCTCGGCGTCATCATCGGCGGCCGGCTGGGCTATGCATTGGTGTACGGCTGGGACAATCTCACGAGCGACCCGCTTTACCTCTTCAAGATCACCGAAGGCGGTATGTCTTTCCACGGTGGTTTCCTGGGCGTGCTGGGTGCGTTGTGGATTTACGGCCGCCGCACGGGTACGGGCTTGTTCGAGATCACGGATTTTTTTGCGCCGTTGGTTCCACCGGGGCTGTTTTTCGGGCGCATCGGCAATTTCATCAACGGGGAATTGTGGGGCAAGCCGACGGACGTGCCCTGGAGCTTCAACGTCAACGGCATCGGCCGCCATCCGTCGCAGTTGTACGAAGCGCTGCTCGAGGGCGTGGCGCTCTTCATCATCCTGTGGGTCTACTCGTCGAAGCCGCGCCCGAGCATGGCGGTCTCCGCCGTCTTCCTGCTGTGCTACGGCGCGTTCCGGTTTTTCGTCGAGTTCTTCCGGCTGCCGGACGAGCACCTGGGTTACCTGGCGTTCGGCTGGCTCACCATGGGGCAGGTGCTGAGTGCGCCCATGATTCTGCTGGGCGCACTGCTGCTGGCGATGGCCTATCGCCGCGAAGCGCCGGGCGCGACGGCCTGACATGCAGCAGTACCTCGCGATGCTGCGGCACGTGCGGGAGCACGGCGTGGAGAAGGGTGACCGCACCGGCACCGGAACGCTGAGCGTGTTCGGCTACCAGATGCGTTTCGACCTGGCGGAGGGCTTCCCGCTGGTCACGACGAAGAAGCTGCATTGGCCGTCGATCGCGCACGAGCTGCTGTGGTTCCTGAGCGGCGATTCGAACGTGCGCTACCTGCGGGAGAACGGCGTCTCCATCTGGAACGCCTGGGCGGACGAGGAGGGCGAGCTCGGGCCGATCTATGGCGTCCAGTGGCGCAGCTGGCCGGCGTCGGGCGGGGAAACGATCGACCAGATGAGCGAAGTCGTCCGGCGCCTGCGAGAGGATCCGGACTCGCGGCGCCTGATCGTTTCCGCGTGGAACGTGGCGGAGTTGCCGAAGATGGCGCTGGCCCCCTGCCACTGCCTGTTCCAGTTCTATGTGGCGAATGGCAGGTTGTCCTGCCAGCTCTACCAGCGGAGCGCCGATGTCTTCCTGGGCGTGCCCTTTAATATAGCGAGCTATGCGCTGCTCACGCACATGATTGCGCAGCAGTGTGAGCTGCGCGTGGGCGATTTTGTCTGGACCGGCGGCGACGTGCATCTGTATCTCAACCATCTCGAGCAGTCCGAAGTGCAGCTCGCTCGCGAACCGGCGGCCCTGCCGGAGCTACGAATCAAACGCAGACCCGCCTCGCTCTTCGAGTACGACTTCGAGGATTTCGAGATCGTCGGGTACAACCCCCATCCGGTGATCAGGGCGCCTATTTCGGTCTAAGGGCGCAGCGGCCAGGTGCTCCAGGCGGGGCTTGGGTCACCCCCCGGTGATGATCGTGGTTGGCGTCCAGACGCGCTTTCGCCTGGTTATCCTGCCGACCGTGTCTTCATCGCCATAGTGCACGGCCTCTTCGCCTGCCGCCAGCTCGGTCAGCCGCAGGTTGACGGTGGACCAGGTGCCCTCGTCATCCGAGAGTATTGCTCCCAGGTAGGCTCCACATGTGCGGCATATGAAGAAGTCCGCCGTTTGAAGCGCAAAGCGGTATCTCTGCAGGTTTCTCTCGTCGGTGATTCGGATGGTGGCCGACCCTTCCGGGTCGGACCAGTTCCGGGCGCCATGTACGCGGCAAAAACGGCAATCGCAGGCGCGCGCCAGAATGTTTTCCGGCGGCGTGCGCGTGAGCAGCTCGAACGACAGGTTCTTGCAATGGCAGGTGCCGTGGAGTGCCTGAGTCATGGCGTGGAACGGACGTGATCCGCGGGTCGTAACGGGATGCCAGACACCATCTTAGCAGTGGACGCGATGGCACAGGCGCCATTGCTCGGGCGCGCCGGCCCAGCAGTTCGGCACGGAATTTGCAGCCGCTTTCCGGCACTCCCATCTCTCCGGAGGAGGATACCGATGCAGACCGACACCTGGAGCAGCGACGCCCGTCACGATGACGACCTCGGCCGGACCTGGGGCGACACGCTGCAAAACGCGCTCGTGGCGGGCTCCATTGTCTGCGTCGCCACGGCGGCCGCAGCGGCGCTGCGCGGCAGGGTCGACAGCGGCAGCGCCGTCGCTCCCATAAATGCGACGAGTCACGTCGTGTACGGTCCGGAAGCGGGCGACGTCGAAGTAGCCGACCTCAAACATACGATGCTGGGCCTCGCGATCAATGCCGGCGCAAGCGTGTTCTGGGCCACTCTATACGAACGAATGTTCGCCCGCACAGGCAACCGCGGCGGTATGGGCAAGTCGCTGCTCGGCGGAGCTGCGGTGGCGTCACTCGCTTACCTCGTCGACTACCACCTCGTGCCTCAAAGATTGACCCCGGGCTGGGAGGAGCGGGTATCGGGCCGGTCACTTGCGATGATCTTCGGCGCGATGGCCTTGAGCTTGCCACTGCGGAGGATCGCTCTCACTGGCGCCTACTCCTCGCGGACGCCATAGAGGAAACGCACGTAACCAATCTCGGCCGCATTTTTAGCGAGCTCGACGTTGGCCCAAGCGACCACGTCACCGAATGGCCGGGACGTGAAAGGCCAGCGCGTACGCTCCTCCGACCGCAGTTCATCGGGGCC
>DATABW010000103.1:0-9949 GCA_036259375.1 Woeseiaceae bacterium | reverse complement strand
GCACCGGCAGCGATCCGGGACTCGGCGACCGCGGCCGCGACTTCATCGCGCGAAAGCACCCGTTCCCGGCCAACGCGGCCGGCTTCCTGGTGGCGCCGGTCCTGTGGTTCGTTTACTTCACCGGAATTTATGCCTTGCAGGGCGCGGGCTGTGCCCTCGGCCTCGAAGCGAGCCGGCTGTTCGGCGTCCCGATGCTGCCGCTCATGCTTCTGCTGGTCACCGTCGCGATACTGGCGGCCATGGTGCTGTTCGGAGTGTGGTCGTATCGAAGCTGGCACGATTTGCTGGAGGAGCTCGACGAACAGGAGCGCAAGGCGCACGGGCACGCGGTATTCCTGGCTTACGGCGCCATATTGCACGCGGGACTGTTCCTAGTTGCAACGGTGTGGACGGCCGTGCCGATACTGTTGCTCGACTCCTGCGATGCGCTCGGATCGACCTGATGGCGGTGACGTTGAACAAGACGGCGGGGCCGGGCTGGGCGAGCGGATTGGGCGCCGTGGTCGTCCTGCTGGGCGTTCTGCTCGCGGCCTGGCACGGCAACGAATGGATGAAGCTCGCCATCGTCGGCGTCCCGCCCTGGAGCCTTGCGCAAATGCCCGATGCGGACTGCGAGGCGGACGAACTCGAGGAAGAGGGACTGACGCTCGCGGAATGCCGCCAGCTTGCACTGAGCATGCATGACATCAGCATATCCGCTCCTGACTGGTTTCCGGCATTTCACATTGCCGTCTCCGCCGCCGGATTGCTGCTCGCCCTCCTCTCCGTGTTCGCCGGCGTTGCGCTGGTGGATTACCGGCAATGGGCGGCTGCGACGGCGCTCACTACCCTGGGCGCGCTCGCGGTGCTCGACGTCGTATCGTTCGTGGGCGTCGTGATGGTCGGGCCGCTCATCCGGCAGATGTACCTCTGGAGCATCCTGCTCTGGTTTTTCATTCACCTTTCAATGGCCGTCGCGGCTCTCGCAGGTTACCGGAACGAGCGGGAAGCGCGGCGGTCATGGCACGCACCGGAATGACAATGCGAACAAAGGCGTACAACAAAACCGTGGGCATCTTGCACTGGCTGCTGGCTTTGTCGATCTTCTTCCTTTTCATCTCGAGCTGGTGGATGCTGGGACTGCCGCTGGCGTCGGAAAACTTCCAGCTGCGGGCGTTTCCCTTCCAGTTGCACAAGAACATCGGCATCACGCTCGTCGTGGTACTCGCCGTAATGCTTTACGCACGTTTCAGGCACCGTCCGGAGCCGCCTCCGCCGGAGGCATTGTCCCCACGCATCTACAAACTGGCCGTCCTCGATCACGTCGTCCTGTACGCCGTCATCCTGGCCTGCTGCGTGAGCGGCTATCTCTCGTCGTCGTACAGCGGCTGGGGCACCGAACTGTGGTGGCTGGTCGAGTTGCCGTACTGGGGATACGAGAACGAGGAGCTTAACGTGCTGTACTCCGACATCCATCTCTGGACGTGCTGGATACTCCTGGCCGTCGTCGCCGTGCACGTGAGCGGTGCGCTGTATCACGCATTCCGGAACGACGGCGTCATCCGGCGCATGCTGCATCTCTGATGCGCAACGCCCAACCCGTTCGACGTTCTGCGAGTGGCGTGGCACTCGGCATCGCGTTATTCGCGCACGACCTTCCTGCTCAGCCGGCGGCGACGGAGCGCCCCGAGGAGATCGTCGTGAGCGTGACACCGCTGGCGGGCGCCGGCGGACTGCCCCTGGACAAAATCGCCCACAACGTCCAGTCCGCGCTCGCCGAAGACCTAGAACGCATGCAGAGCCTGCACCTGGGCGACTTCCTCAATCGCACGATGGCAAGCGTCTCCCTCAACGCCGCCCAGAACAATCCGCTGCAGCCGGATGTCCGCTACCGCGGCTTCGCTGCTTCTCCGCTGCTCGGGCTCGCCCAGGGACTGGCCGTTTACCAGAACGGCGTCCGCATCAACGAGCCGTTCGGTGATACCGTCAACTGGGATCTCCTGCCGGAATCGGCCGTTCACGGCCTGCACCTGGTCGGCGGCTCCAATCCGCTGTTCGGGCTCAACACGCTCGGCGGTGCCCTGGTCGTAAAAATGAAGAACGGCTTCAATGCGCCCGGACACCACCTCGATCTCGAAGCCGGATCCTTCGGCCGTGCGATCGTGTCGGCCCAGTCGGGAGCCAGCCGGAACGGCTTCGCCTGGTTCGGCAGCATCCAGTCTTTCGACGAGAACGGCTGGAGGGACGCCTCTCCGTCGCATGCCGTCACTACCTACGGCAGTCTCGGGTGGCAAGGCGAGCGATCGTCGCTGAACGTGAACGGCCAATACGGCAGGAGCGACCTCACCGGCAACGGGGCGGCTCCTGTCGAATTGCTGCAAGCGGACCGCGATGCGATCTTCACCGCACCGGACATCACGGAAAACGACTTGTACATGGCGAGCGTTGACGGCAGCAGCGAACTGGCGGATGGCTTCACGCTTTCCGGCACCCTGTTTTTTAGGCGCAACAAGACCGATTCGTTCAACGGGGACGCATCGGAGTATTCGCTCTGTCGACTCGGGGGTACGGACACGCTGCTGGAGGGATTGGACGCTGACGCGCTGGAGAGCCTCGGCCTGGCCAGCGAGGATATCTGCGACGATCGGTTCACCGACGCGCAGGCGCTGGAGAGTTTCCTCGACGATACGGCGCTCGCGCTCGGAGAAGACGGGGATTTCCGCATCGAGGACTTGCAGGACGGGATCTCCGGCACCGGCGTCCTGTCCGATTCGGGCATCAACAACGTCAGTACACGCGTGCAGGAGAGTTACGGCAGCAATGTGCAATTGTCGTTTACCGGCGATGTTTTCGACCGACCCGCGCGGGCGATCGCCGGTGCAGCCTGGTTCCGGGGTGCATCCGATTTTGACGCGCTGGTGGAGCTGGCCACCCTGGACCCGGTGACGCGCAGCACGGCAGGATCGGGCACCGGCGCGTTCCTCGACGCCGCCGCTACCAGTGTCAGTGCCGTAACTGAAACCCTCAGCGGATTCCTGACCGGCACGTTGGATGTCGACGAGCGCCTGACGGTGTCGCTATCCGGCCGCTTCAACACCACTCGCGTCAGCCTCGACGACCGGTCAGGCGAACGACCGGAACTGGAGGGGCGGCACGCGTTCCGGCGCCTGAACCCGGCGCTCGGGATGACGTACCAGCTGGATTCTCGCATCAACCTGTACGCCAGCTACAGCGAATCGTCCCGCACGCCGACACCCGTCGAACTTGCCTGCAACGAGCAGGTCTTCGAGCGGGCAGCCGCTATTGCCGCGGCTCGCGGCGAAGATCCCGAGGAGGTGGAATTCGAGTGCCGGCTGCCCAACGCGTTCCTGGCCGATCCGCCGCTGGAGCAGGTGGTGGCCCGGAGCTATGAAGCCGGGGCGCGCTTCGCTTTCGGAGAAGACGGGACACTGCACGCGGCGCTGTTCCACACGACGAGCAGCAACGACATCATATTCCAGACCACCGGCCGCGCGACGGGGCTCTTTGCCAACGTGGAGGAGACCCGCCGGATGGGCATCGAGACCGGGGCGCGGGGAAGCTGGCGCGGTATCGAATGGTTCGCGGCGTACAGCTTGATCGAAGCCACATTCGAGGACGCGTTCGACGCGCTGAGCCCCAACCACCCGTTAGCCGACGAGGCTACCGGCGCGATCAATGTGCAGGCCGGCGACCGCATCCCCGGTGTGCCCCGGCACCACCTGAAACTTGGCGTCGACTACGGGCTGGGCGACGGATTCAGCATCGGGTTCGACGTGCTGCACAACTCCGGGCAGTACCTGCGCGGCGATGAATCCAATTATCTCGAGCCGACGCGTGCCTATGCGGTCGCGAACCTGCGGGGCCGCTATCGAATGAACGAGCACGTCGCTTTCTTCGCGATCGTCGAGAACGCCTTCGACGCGGATTACGAGACGTTCGGCCTGCTCGGCGAGGAGCCTTCGGAAGTGGACGTTCCCGACTTCGCGGCGCTCACCGATCCACGCTTCCTCGGGCCGGGCGCTCCTCGCGCGGCTTACGTTGGTATCAGGCTGAGCCTGTGAGGCACGCTTGCGCTATCGTCAGCCTTCCCGCCCCGGCTGCTTCTCTCGCAGGTTTTGCATCACGTTGTGCACGATCGTGTCGCAGCGATGGCCGGCGAACTCGTGCACACCGACGCCCGCTGCCTCGAAGCAGGCGAGCAGCCGCTGCTGTATCAGGCGTTTGGCGCGATGGAAGCGCGTTTTGACAGTGGCCTCCTCGATCTCGAGGATCTCGGCCGTCGCGCTCGTGCTGCATTGTTCCACCGCGCGCAGCATGAACACCGAGCGAAAGGCCTCCGGCAGTTCGTCGATGCACTCCTCGAGCAGCCGGCGTAATTGGATGTTGGCGACTTCACCTTCCGGCAGGCGCTGATGCGGCTGTGGCACTGACATCTCCAGTACGTTATCGAGATCGGCCGTTTCCATGAACTGATAGCGGCGATTGCGGCGCAGCCGCATCAGCGCGGTGTTGCGCACGATTCGGGCGAGCCATACGCCAAGCGCTTGCGGCTCCTTCAGGTCTTCCAGGCGTTCGTAAGCGGTGATGAACGATTCCTGCACGGCATCCATCGCCTCGGCATCGTCGGTAACGATGCTGCGCGCGATTCGGAACATCCGCTGGTTGTGATGGCGGATGATACCGGCAAAAGCTTCCAGGTTGCCGCCCAGCACCTCGGTGAGCAGTTGCGCGTCGCTCTGGTCGGACGGCTGCTCTGCTCGAATCGCTGTAGTGTTCACTTCAGGTTCTCTCCTTCTCCGGCCGCTGTTGCGCTCCGGCACTGCCGGGAAGCGGAGGTCAGCGTTTCAAGGTAGCGAATGAGGTCGCGGCGCTCCCCGCGATCCGCGATTCCCGCAAATCCCATGGTCGTGCCTGGAACCGCGGCCAGCGGTGCCTGCAAGAACGCGTCGAGCGTCTCGGCGTTCCAGGTAATCGCCGCCTCCCGCATGGCAGGGCTGTAATCATAGCCCGCCGCGGTGCCGGAAACGCGCCCAACCAGCCCGCAATGCCGCGGGCCGGTGCGATGGCGTTCCGGCGAGTGGCAACCGATGCAACGGACGTACACACGCTCTCCCGCGGCCGGATCGCCAGGCGGCGGCGAGGCGATCGCGCGGCCGGGAAAGCCGATCAGCCCCGCCGCCAGCGAAACTGCCGCGGCGCAGGCCGGAGCATGCCGCCCGGCGCCGGCGTGCATCACGAGAAGAACGCGCCCGGCACCGGGTCCAGGCCCAGCGCCTGCCGCAGCACGGCCCAGTGCATCGCCTCGTCCGCCAGGATGCTGGCAGCCGCCCCGGACAGGTCGCGATTGTCGAACAGCGGAATGGCACCGGCGTAGGCGCTGACGGCGCCGCGCTCGAGGCCGGCCGCGAACTGCAGGACGTCCGCCTGCGCAGTCAGCTTGTCGACGGGGAAGCCGTAATCCTTGCGCGGATCCGCGGCCTCGCCGCCGAGGCTGCGCACCGCCTTGGAAAGTGCCTCCACGTGCTGCTTGTGGTGATCCTGGAAAGCGACCGCCACCTTCAGCACCTCCGGCTGCAGCAGGCCGCTGTCGGCGCCGACCTGGTACGCCGCGACAGCCTCGTGCTCCGCCGCGACCGCCGTGTTCAGGATGCGAATGTCCTGCGCCACCGCGTCGTCCGCGGTGCCGGCCGCGAGGGCCGTGGAGCGGCCGCCCAGCAGCGCTACCGCAATGCCGGAAAAGGTTGCGGTGCCGGCCTGCCGGAGGAAGCGCCGGCGCGAGTCCCGGGCGGTCTCGATAAGGAGCGAGTGTGTCGATGCGTCGCTGGATTTCATATGCAATGGCCTCTGTTTGAAAGTGTGTTGGACGTGAGAGTGATCAGCCGCCGCGTCTACAGCGACTTCAGGTATTCGTGTAAATCCGCCTTCTCGGAATCGGGCAAACCCAGGTTCAGCACGAGGTCGTAGTGGTCGATCACGTCGGCGAGGGTCGCAAACTCGCCGTTGTGGTAGTACGGCGGGTGCTGCCACAGAGCGCGCAGCGGCGTCGTCCGGTAACGCTTCGTGACCGTGCGAGTCGCATACAGCGGGTCCGCGCCGACTTCGTGCGCTTCGTGCAGGGTGGTCGCGGAATCCGTGAACGTCGGGCCCGTGTGGCAGGTCGAGCATTGCGCCTTGCCTTCGAACAGCGCCCTGCCGCGTTCGGCCGCCTCCGGCTCGAAGCTGCCCGCCGGCGGAGGCGGCGCCTCGAGGCTTTCCTGGTACGCGAGCAGGGCCGGCAGTTTCGGAGTCACAAGGTCCGGATCGTGGAGGATCTCGATGTTCAGTTCCGGCTCGGAGAAATTGCCCTGGCCGCCCATCTGCGTCACCGCGACGTAGCTGTTCCAGTAGGAGATCGGGCCCTCACCAGTGTAGGTCTCGAGCGGCACGTCCTTCAGCCCGTAGACGGGCGCGATGACGACGGGATCGTTGATGCCGTCCAGGTTCCAGTACGGATCGTATTTCCCGGGCCCCCAGGACTGCAGGACCTGGCGATCGACCGGTTTGTCGTCGAAGAACGGCGACAGCGACAGGATGAGGCCGGGATCGAGATCCTTCGCCGGCCACCCGTCCAGCCGCACGCCGATGCCGGGAGCCACCGAATCGTCCACGTCCGAATGGCACAGCGCGCAGGTGATGCCGAAGCTGGTGACCGCACCGTCCGGCGACACCTCGGCCTGCACGCCGACGACCGCATTGAGTCGCAGCAGCTCGACGGTAGTCGCCGGGTCGGTCAGGTCTGCGGTTTCCAGCAGGCCCTCCGGCAGCGCTTCCGCATCGACTTTGAGACCTACCGCGAGAGCCGTTTCCGGGCTGATCGTCATCACTACCTCGTGCATGCGCAGGACGTCGGTCCACAGCGCCTCGTCGCCGAAGGTGTCGAAGCGGAAGGTCGCCTGCGGGTCGAACTGCTCCTCGGGCGGCAGCACGCCGGAAAGCAGCGACTCGCCGTCGCTGCAGGCCGCGGCAGCCGTTAGGGCGAGGATGGAAAGCAAGAGCGTGTGTCGGGACATTGTGGAACCTCTTGTTGGCTGCCTCAGGATGCAGCTCGGGGGCAAAAGGTTCCCGTCCGGCGTGAGGTCAGCAGTGCGGACGCGGTGGTCGCCCCCAGGGCGGGCTCCTACAGGTGACGGCCAACAGGTGGCTGGTCTGGAAATTGCAAGGCCGTGTGGCCGCACTCACTGCCATTTCGGGAGAAGCGATTGATGGGCAATAAGCCGCTGACGCGGCGTCGGCACGATGGACCTCACGCCGGCGCCTGAAGCCGCTCAACTCCGCCGCGCGCTGCGCTTCGCGGTGCCGCATCGGCGTGCAATTCTCCTGATCCTCATGCTGACGCTGTCGGTCGCCGTCGTCAGTTCCATCGAACCGCTGGTATTGAAGTACATCATCGACGGCCTGACAGCGGGCGCAGGCATGCACGTTGTCGTCGTGGGCATCGGCTTTCTCGCGATCATGTCCCTGTTCAGGGACGGCGCCGGCGGCATCTCCAACTGGCTCACGTGGCGCATGCGTCTCGGTATCCAGTATGCCCTGCTCGAAGGCACCGTCGAGCGCCTGCACCGCATGCCGCTCAAGCTCCAGCGCAGCGAGGGCGTCGGTGCGATCCTGACCCGGCTCGACCGCAGCATCCAGGGATTCGTGGCCGCTTCGACGCAGTTGCTGTTCAATGTGATCCCGGCCGTCGTGTTCCTGGTCGTCGCCGTTGTCGTGATGGTCGATCTCGACTGGCGCCTGGCGCTGCTCGTACTGGCGTTCGCACCGCTGCCGGGGATACTCGCAGCCGTCGCCGCGCCGGAGCAGGTGCGCCGGGAGCGCAACAAGCTCGACCGCTGGGCACACATCTATTCGCGCTTCAACGAGGTGCTGGCGGGAATCGTCACGGTGCGCAGTTTCTCCATGGAGGAGGTAGAGAAGCAGCGATTCCTCGAAGGCGTGAGTGCCGCGAACCGGGTGGTCATCCGCGGCATCGCCACCGACACGGCGTTCGGCACCGCGAGCAACCTGGTGGTCGCGGTTGCCCGCATCGCCGTCATCGGCGTCGGGGGGTTCTTCGTCGTCCAGGGCGCAGTCACGATCGGCACGCTCATCGCGTTCCTCGGTTACGTCGGCGGTTTGTTCGGCCCCGTGCAGGGCCTGAGCGGCACCTGGCAGGCGCTGCAGCGCGCGCGGGTGTCGCTCGGGCAGGTCTTCGCCATCCTCGATCTCCAGGAGCATCTCGGAGATGCCCCCGATGCCTTGGAGCTCGAAAACGTGCGCGGCGACGTCGAATTCGACAACGTGCACTTCGCCTACGGACCCGCCGAGCGCCCGCTGCTGAACGGTCTGTCGCTGCAAGTCAGCGCCGGCGAGACCATCGCGATCGTCGGGCCGAGCGGCTCCGGCAAGACGACGTTGATGGCCCTACTCATGCGCTTCTACGATCCGGACGAGGGACGCGTTCTGCTCGACGGCAGCGACCTCCGCATGCTCAAGCAGGGTTCGCTGCGCCGGCACATCGGCGTCGTGCTGCAGGACCCGCTGCTGTTCAACGATACGGTCGGCGCGAATATCGCCTACGGGCGGCCCGAGGCCGGCCAGGCCGAGATCGAAGCCGCCGCGCGCGCGGCATCCGCCCATGACTTCATCCTGGCACTGCCGGAGGGCTACGACACGATTGTCGGCGAGCGCGGATCACGCTTGTCGGTGGGCGAGCGGCAGCGGGTGTCCATTGCGAGAGCACTGGTGAAACAGCCATCCATTGCTGTGCTGGACGAAGCGACGGCTTCGCTGGACGCCGAGTCCGAAGCCGCGGTACAGGCCGCGCTCGATACGCTGGTCAGCGAGCGGACGACTTTCATTATCGCGCATCGGCTGAGCACGGTCGTGAACGCCGATCGCATCGTGGTGCTGCAGAACGGCCGGATTGCAGAATCCGGCACTCACCGCGAATTGCTGGCGAACGACGGTTACTACGCGCAGCTGGTGCGGCAGCAGACCCGGGGACTGATCCGGAACGAAGGTGAGTAGGAGCCCGGCTACGATGCCGGCAGGGCAAGGAGCCTCGAGAGGACCTGCGGTTCCACCGGCTTCACGATGTGTTCGTCGAAGCCCGCGTCACTCGACCGGCGGCGGTCTTTTTCCTGGCCCCAGCCGGTCAGTGCCACGATCATCATCTCACGGCCCCACGGCTCGTTGCGTATGCGCCGGCAGGCCTCGATGCCGTTCAGCTTCGGCAGGCCGAGATCGAGGAGCACGATCTCCGGTTTGAAACGCTCGGCCTCTGTCACCGCGGCCAGCCCGTCGTATGCGACGCAAGTCTCGTGTCCCTGGAGTTGCAGCAGCATACCCAATGAATCCGCGCTGTCCCGGTTGTCGTCGACGACGAGGATACGACGGGACACGGGCGCAGCCGCCTGGTCACCGCGCTGCGGCTCGCCTCCGGGAAGCCGGGCCGCGGCCGCCGGCAGGCGCACGATGAACTCGCTGCCCTTTCCTCTGCCGTCGCTGCGGGCTTCGATGCTGCCGTTATGCAGCTCGACCAGGCGCTTCACCAGGGTCAGACCGATACCCAGGCCGCCGGTCACGTGTTCGTCACTGCCGTGGACCTGCGCGAACATCTCGAATACCGTCTCCAGCTTGTCGGCCGGCATGCCGATACCGCTGTCTTTTACGGAAAGCGTCACCTCATCCTTCCGCCGTTCGACCGCGACTTCGATCCTGCCACCGGCCGGCGTGTACTTGCAGGCGTTGTTCAGCAGGTTGTTGAGTACCTGGGCGAGGCGCACCGGATCGGCGTCGAGGAAGACAGGTTCCTTCGGCAGTGACGCCCGGAGCTCCTGATGCTCCTCGTCCGCCATCGGCCGGCAGGTATCGATCGCCTGCAAGACGATCGGCCCGAGCTCCACCCGGCTGGGGCGTAATTCCAGTTTGT
>DATABW010000102.1:0-2989 GCA_036259375.1 Woeseiaceae bacterium | reverse complement strand
GGTACTGCGGGACAGGGGGTGCGTAATTTTCCAACACCTGAACAGCCTTTACCTCCGCCTGCTGCTGCCCTTGGGGGGTACCGTGCTGGTCGCGATGGCCGTTGCCTGGGCAATAGCACTCAACCAGCTCACGCGCGCCATTGAAGAGCGCCTCGATGAGCAGCTCCGTAACGCGACGGCCATACTGGCCGAAGGCACCTTTCCGTTCAGCGAAGACCTGATCGGCCGGCTGGATCGCCTGATCGCCGCCCGTATTCTCCTGCTGGACGACGCGGGCCGCATCGGCCTTTCTACCGGCGGTGAGGCAGTGAATCGGGCGCTGGCCGGATTCGGCACGCAGAATGCGAGGAGCTTCGGCGTCTCTCCGCGGTTCGTGACACTCGAATCCGGCGGCCTGGCTTGGCGCGCCGCGGTTCGGCCGCTGCCGGCAGCCCGCGATGACCGGTTCCGCTACGTCGTCGCTGCAGCTTCGCTGGCGGAAACACGCCGGGTCGCAAACGAAGCCGCCCTCCTGCTGGGAGGGGCCATGTTGATGGCTGCGGTCATCGTCGCTTTGCTCGGCAGCTTTTTCACCCGCAGCATCACGCGGCCCATCGCAAAGCTCGCGCACATGGCGGACCGAATCGCGGAAGGCCATCGAGACGTTGTCGTCGACGTCGCCCAGCGTAACGAGATAGGCGTACTCGCCCGTGCATTGAACGACATGTCGGCGCGGCTGGCGGAGTACGAGCAGGAACTCGCACGGCAAAGCCGGCTGTCCGGTGTCGGCGATCTCGCTGCGCGCATGGCGCACGAAGTGCGCAATCCACTTACGGCCATGAAGATGCAGCTCGAACTTCTGGAGGGCAGAATCGGCGCCGAAGACGGGCGGCGAGTCGGCGGCATTCTCGACGAGGTCCGGCGGCTCGAGCTCATCGTCAGCTCCACACTGGCGTTGGGCGGTGCGCGCGCCGGCAATCCGGTGCCGACGGATCTCCCGGGTCTCATCAGGGACGTGGCCGAACTCCTGCAGCCGAGTTTGGCGCACCGCGGGATCGACCTGGCGTGCGACCTTGGCACCATGCCCGCTGTTGCCGCCGATCCGGACCAGGTGAAGCAGGTCCTGCTGAACCTCATCAATAACGCCGCGGACGAACTGGCCGGCGGGGGACGCATCGTCGTCAGCGCCTCGCTCGACAACCGCGAAGGAGAGGTGTGCATCAGCGTGGACGATTCCGGGCCGGGATTGCCGGCAGCCGACGAGCCACGCACGCAGAAGCCCTTGGGCCTCGGCGTCGGGCTCGCCATCAGCGAGGAAATCGCGGCACGCCATGGCGGGACGCTCGAGCGCGGCCGCAGCACGACGCTCGGCGGCGCCAGGTTCACGCTGCGCCTGCCCGTCTCTATATAATCCCCGGCAACAAGAACTGAGAGTACAAATGGCCACCATACTCGTCGCCGACGATGAGCGCGGAATCTGCGAGGCCTTCTCCGCGTTTCTCCGCGACGAAGGACACCAGCCGCTAACCGCTTCCAGCGGGAACGAAGCGGTGGAGCTCGTACGGGAGCGCGAACCCGCGGTGGCTTTCCTGGACGTGCGCATGCCCGGCAGCGACGGCATTTCCGCGCTCGAGAAAATTCGCGCCATCGCGCCGCAGATGCCGGTCATCATCATGACGGCATTCGGGACGCTCGATACGGCCAGGCGTGCCATCGAGCTCGGCGCATTCGATTACCTCGGCAAGCCGGTCGAGCTGAAGCAGGTGCGCAAGCTCCTCGCCAGGGCGCTGCACCGCCCGAGAGCCGGCGTGACCGCGCCGCTTGCCGCGTCCCTCTCCGGCAGCGGGTCGCTGATCGGCCAGAGCGCGGCCATGCAGGCCTTGTTCAAGCAAATCGTCCTGCTGACGGCGAACGACCTGTCGATCCTCATCGTCGGCGAAAGCGGCGTCGGCAAGGAGCTCGTGGCGCATGCCATCCACGACAACAGCGCGCGCCGCGACAGTCCGTTCGTGGCAGTCAACTGCGCCGCCATTCCGGATACGCTCATCGAAGCGGAGCTCTTCGGCGCGGAAGCGGGCGCCTACACCGATGCGAAGACCACGCGCATCGGCCGCTTCGAAGCAGCCGCGGAAGGCACGCTGTTTCTCGACGAAATTTCCGAGCTTCCCTACCACCTGCAGAGCAAGCTGCTGCGAGCCCTGCAGGAGCGCAGTTTCGAACGGCTGGGCAGCGTGCGTCCGATCGAATTCCGGGCCCGGCTGATCGCGGCCAGCAATCGCAACCTCGAGGCCGAAATAGAGGCGGGACGCTTTCGCGACGACCTCTATCACCGCCTGAACCTGGCGCTTGTGCAAGTGCCCGCTCTGCGGGATCGCGAGGAAGACATCGAGCCGCTGGTCAATCATTTCGTGGCGCGCTGCAACGCGGAGATCGGCAAGCAGGTGACGGCCATCGAGCCGGAGGTGATCGACAAGCTGCGCGGCTGGTCGTGGCCGGGGAACGTGCGGGAGCTCGAGCATTGCGTGAAGCGCGCCGTGCTGGCAGCGCGAGGGTCGACCCTGACGGTGCACGATCTGGTCCTGCCGACACCGAATGCCCGCGAGCGCCGCCGCCCGCCGAGCCTGGAGCAGGCCCTTTCCGTCCAGGCGGCGGAGATGGTGCGCAATCCGGATAACTACGGCGGCGCAGGCGCGCTGTACCAGTGCCTGATGGACGCCGCCGGTTTCGAGATCATCAAGGCCGCGCTGAATGCTACGGACGGCAACCAGGTGGCTGCCGCCAGGCTGCTCGGCATCAACCGTTCGACCTTGCGCAAGAAGCTCGCGGACGGCGAAGGGGCCTGACGCGCCACGGGCCACGATTTGACCGCTGCCTGTACAGCCCCTGTATAGCCGATAGACAACCGCGAGCAGGACCCGCCAACGGCGCGGGCGCCAACCGGTTGATAGATCAAAGGAAACGGTCGAACCACCGGACTGGCACGAATTCTGCAGCAGCCGCAACGGAGACT
>DATABW010000101.1:0-5107 GCA_036259375.1 Woeseiaceae bacterium | reverse complement strand
ACGAAACCAGGCTCTCGCCGTTGCTGTGCCACCAGTCGAGCTGCAGGGGACCGCTGAACGCAGCGGGATCGAAATCGTCCGGCACACGAAAGCCGCCGTACTTGGTCGCCAGGTAGTACTGGTTGCGGGACGGCGGTTCCAGCGACTGGGCTTCCAGCACGTCGACCCAATGGGTGGAAACGGTCTGGTCCCCGGGCAGGTCCGGCTCCGGCCGGATGTCGCGCGTGTGGGCGTCCCAAGCGAGGCCCGCGATGAACGCCGAGTTCTCGCGCCCGGTGAACGGGGTGCCGACTGCGATGCCTTCGAGGCTCGCCACCCTGCCGGTCGCGCTGACTGCGTTCACGGTGTCGTCCGCGGCAACCGCGCCCGGCTTCGGGGGTTCGTCGGTGCTGTACGGGCTGCCGGGCAGGTTCTTGTCGCGATGCGTGTAGACGTCGCCGATCCCCAGGATGACGTTCTTCTGGCAGGCGTACTGGATCGGGTCGTCCCAGTCCGCGATTACCGGGAAACCGTCGGCCGCCTGCCCGGCGTTCACGCCGGTGGCCGCCGGGTCGAGGTATTGCTTCACGTTGCCCTGGTTCTTCAGGTAGCGCAACGCGGTGTAATAGAGCTCGCTCACCGGGTCGTAGTTCTTGTGATTGTTGGCCGTGAGCTGCCCGAACTTGTTCAGGTAGTTGATAGCCCCGCTGTCGTTGATCGAGACGCCGAACGCGCTAGCCGTGGCGGCGGCGTCAGCGGGGTCGGGGTTACGGACGAACACGCCCGTGGCCGGATCCCATTCCCGATTCGGGTTCGACACTTCACCGCTGCCCGGCTCGATCTTCGTGGGCCCGACGAACTTCTGCCGAGCGCGCAGCACGCCGCCATCCCGCAGGAAATCATGGTCGTTGAGGTAGCCGAATACGCCGAGGCGGAGTTCGTCGGCGTACTCCTGGATCAGGCCTTCCGGCTTGAAGTAGCCGCTCTCGTAAGCGCGGCAGTTGGGTTCCAGCAGGCCGGGCACGCAGACGGCGACGCGCACGGTCAGGTCGTAGGAGTTGCCGAATTGCTCTGAAATTGCCGGGTTGTAGTCGAAGACGTCGTTGTCGATATCGGCATCGTCGAGCCGGAACCGCATCTCGTTACCCAGGCCCTGGATGCGCATGTAGAACGCATCGGCGCTGAACGGCGTTGCGCCCTGGATCAGCGCATTCCCGGTAATCTTGCGGTTCGGATAAATGTTCGTTCCGCCCTGCCCGTCGTGCCGGGCCTTCTCGAGCCAGGTTTCGCTCACGGTGTCACGAACGCGAAGGCCACCGGTCAGTACAGACCGGAACGGGTCGATCGTCTGGGTCGCAGCCCAGTTCAGGAAATTGCCGCTCCAGAGATTGTTGCAGGTGCGAGCGTCTGCCCAGCCCCTGGGCTCGAAGTGCCGTTCCGATTCCGTCGCGCTGTACGAGTACGCGTAGCATTTGTTCGGGTCGAAATAGCCGGCGTAGCTTCGCGATGAGGTGTAATCGCCCAGGTTCGCAACGCTGTTGATCGTCGGCCATTCCACCGATGGCACAAGCGTCAGGTTCCCCGGCACGTTGCCGCCGCCGAGGTAAAGCGGCGACTGCGACACTTCCGCTGCGGCCGGGCTGGCAACCAGCAGCGTGAGGGTGGCGGCCAGCAAAGCTCGGCTGCAGCGCCTGAGGAACCGGGCCGTGACGCTCGCGTGACAGATGTCCGTACTCATTGCTTTACCCATCCTTAGAAAACCCGGCTAGCGGCTGCGATAGACGCTGCGCAACACCACCGAGGTGAGCGGGACGCCTGCGTCGTCCACGGCGAGACCGTAGCCCACGGCAGTAATGCGGAAGTAGTAGATTTCCTCTACCGCGGTTCCGGTCTCGGTGCTGACGCCGGCGGGCCGCACCGAGCTCAGCCTCTCGACGTAATAGCGGCGCTCGGGCGTTCCATCGCCCGGGTAGTCGATCGAGCCGTTGCCGGCGCTCGGCGGCGCGCTTTCCCAGCTGGGCCGGGCGTCGGAATTGAGCTGGTAATAGCCGCCGGCATCGTTGAATTCCGGCAGCACGTTGGTATCGAGAAGCCACTCCTCGGCATCACGCAGCGAGGTTTCGGCCCTTTGAAACCCGATGTTCCAGTCGCGCATGTTGCCGGCCATGCGTTCCTGCATGGTGGCCGTCCGCATGGACGAGGTGCTGATCAGTGTCATCAGCAGCAGGAAGATGAGCGAAACGATCAGGGCCGCGCCCGATTGGTGCTTGCGGTTGGCTGTGGGGTAACGCATGGCTCTTGCTCCGCGGGTGCGCGCCAGGGTCCGGCTCAGGGCAGCCGATTGCGGACGCCGACGGTCGTCGAGAACACCTGGCGCAGCCGCCGGTCGTCGATCGGGTCGAAGGTGGTGCCGCCGAGTGTGTAGACGACGGCGTCGGTATCGGTCCCGTACTCGTCGATGGCGCGTGCAAGCAGGCTGACTTCCACGCTGAGCACGTCCGACCAGTCGGCAACCGAGTCCGCGCTGACCCAGCTGTCGATCGTTTCGTTGTTGTCGGCGTCCACACCGTAGCGGACCTGCATGCTCTCGATGCCCTCGACGAGCTCCTCGGGCTGGAACCCGGCCGTGTTCGTTGCGGTATTCAACTGGAGGCGAAGCTGGAACAGGCTCGGTATCCCGTTGTCGCCTTGCCCGATATAGAACGCGTGCGCCTGCAGTCGCGCCACTTCGGCGCCGAGACCGTAATCCTGCTCCGGCGGCCAGTTCGGAAGGGCGTTCCCGGGCGTGTATTTGTTGTCGTTGCTGTGAACGATGTTGTGACCGGGAGTGTTGTTGATATTGGTAACCTGGAAGACAGAGGCCTTCTGGCAATCCGAGACCACCAGTATTTCGCCTTCGACGAAATCGTGATCCGGCCCCACGAATATCTGCGCAGCGTTCGTGAACGGCGAAACGAGGGACATACCGGCGCCCGCTACGCTCCGCACGACCAGCACGTCGGTGCCGGGAATGACCCTGTTGTTGAGCTCCGGCGGGAGCACCGGCAACCAGTCGTTTACGTTCGCCGAGGGCGCCGGGTTCGTGGCTGCAGCGGCGTAGGCGTCGCCGTCGCTGGTGCCGTTCGCGTCGAATCCCTGGATGCCGTTCCGGATGTCGTCCCGGAAGCTGTTCGGCGCGTTCAGGTTGTTGTAGACCTCCACGTTCGACATGCAGCCCTGGTAGCCGGCCATGCGCGCGTTGAACGCCATGTGGTCCAGCGCGAAGCGGGCATTTTCCTGGATCCGCGACAGGCTCTGGTTGAATTCGTAGGTGACGCGGTTGCCGGCGAACACCTTGATGATTCCGGCCGTCAGGACGAGCCCGAGCACCAGGGATACCATCAACTCCACCAGCGTGACGCCCGACTGATGGGCACGCACCGCCGTTTGGTCGCTCAAGTTCCTCATAGCGCGGTCGTGAACTGGAACAGCATCGGATCTTCCTCGCCGTGGCTGTCGTCCCAGCGGATCGTCAACGTGAAGTCATTGCCGTTGCGAGCGACTGAACCGTTCCCGAGCGGCAGCCGGCAGGCAAGCGCCATGCGCCAGGCCGACAGGTCCTGCTGCGGCAGCGTACCGGCTGCAACCGGCGCGGCACAGTCAGGTGCCGGGGCCGCGAATCCCGCCGTGTAGTCGCCGGCGAGTGCCGCGGCGCGATTGGCTCGCATGCGGTCGGCCAGGCCGTAGGCGAGCGCCGTCGCCTGCGTGCGGTAGTACGCGCTGGTGTTGAACTGGAGCGATACCGTCTGCAGACCCGCCAGACCGAGCAGGCCGATCGAGAGGATCAGGAGCGCGACCAGGATTTCCACCAGTGTGAGCCCGCGGCAGCGCGGGCAGGCGGCACTCAGGGCAAGGGATGCGCCAGCTGGCATCAGCAGGCCACCCGATCGACGGAAATGCGGCCGGCGCCGTTGACCGAGACATCGCGGCCGTTGTTGCCGGTGCAGTCGGGGAGCCGGATCTGCATCAGCGGCGCGCCGGCGCCCAACGAGCCGGGGGAGAGAAACTGGATCTGGGAAACGTTGCCGGAGACCACGCCGGCGCCGCCGCTGCGCTCCGGCCATACACGCAGGACATCGCCCGCTGCCGAGCGCACGACCCAGCCGGTGCTCCAGTCGGTGCTGCCGCTGCAGGTGGCGTTGTTGGCCGAGCTGCAGACGGTGATCGCCGCGCCGCGCCGGGTCGCCTCGCTGCGCGCCAGGTTCAACGCCGTCACCAGGTCATTCGTGTGCGTCGTGGCCCGGTTGTTGTCGATGAAGGTCATGAAGCCCGGTACGCCGAACGAGAGAATAATGGCGGCCACCGCCATCGTGACGATCAGCTCGTACAGCGTGAATCCCTGGATTCCTTTCCTGCGCATTTCCTCGACCTCGCGTGGGGCTCGTGCGTTCGGTTTCGAGGCATTCTGTGGAGGTCGGGCGGCGCCGGGCGTGACGCGAAGCGCAGAACGCGGACGGGCCGGCTTTCCGTCCGACGAGCGGCATTTTTGAAGGGACGAGCGGCGAGTCAGGACGATTCCCGAAGGTGTAAAGCGCCGTTCGGTTTTGACATAACCCGATGATTAGCGCTGCAGGAGCCCGTCATGCGCGCGATTGAAATCGTGTTTGTAATCGCCGTTGGCCGGGGTTACGCTTGGTTCACCATATGAAAAACAACCGGTGCAGCGACCGGCGACTTGTTTCGCCGAGAGCTTCACTACCGAGCGGATAGGAAAACCAAAGGCGTCCGAGAAAGCGCCCGGTCGAAGCTGGAGGGGGAGCGTCCCGAATTCGTGTCATCACCCGTCTTTCCGGTTTCCGACTCGTCGCCCACCCTGTACGCCCGTGGCGCTCCACACTGCGTGTCTTCAGGAGTCACAAACAATGAGAACTTGCGGAACTCTCACGGGGCTGGTCCTCGTGCTTGTAAGCGGCATGCTATTCGCCGCGCCCAACGAGAAAGCGGCACCTGTTGCCAATTCCAAAAGCAAGACCTACATCGTGCAGATGAGAGCCGACCCGGTCGTCGCCTACGACGGTGGTGTCCAGGACCTCGCCGCCACGCGGCCGGGAAAAGGCAAGAAGATCAATCCGCATAGTGAGCCTGTCCG
>DATABW010000100.1:0-4467 GCA_036259375.1 Woeseiaceae bacterium | reverse complement strand
GTTCAGGTCCAGTGCAGGAAAGCGGAGGTAAAAACGCTGGTGCACGAGGATCTGCCGCTGCCGATTCGCATCCTGCGTGACCTCGTCACCGTTGATGTCGAACGTATACGGGTCGATTCGGAGGCCGATTTCCACAAGATGCAGTCATTCGCGGCCACATTCCTGCCGGAAATCGAGTCCAAGATCAGGCTGTACGCCCGCGAGCGCCCGATTTTCGACCTGCACGGTGTCGAGGACGAGATCGGGAAGGCGCTCGACCGGAGCATTCCCCTGAAGTCGGGGGGGCACGTGGTCTTCGACCAGACCGAGGCGATGACGACGGTGGACGTCAACACCGGCGGCTACGTCGGCCGGCGGAACCTCGAAGAGACGATATTCCGCACGAATCTCGAAGCGGCGGTCACCATCGCGCGCCAGCTACGGCTGCGCAACCTGGGCGGCATCATTATCATCGATTTTATCGACATGGAAGTGGAGGAGCACCGCCGGCGCGTCATGCAGGTCCTGGAGCAGGCCATGGCGAAAGACCACGCCCGGCACCAGATCATGCCGATGTCGCCGCTCGGCCTGGTCGAGATGACCCGAAAGCGCTCCCGGGAGAGCCTGCAACATATCCTGTGCGAGGACTGTCCAAACTGCAGCGGCCGCGGGTTCGTGATGACGTCGGCGACCGTCTGCTTCGAAATCTTTCGCGAGATCATCCGCCAGCACCGCCAGTTCAAGTTCGACGAATTGCTCGTGCTCGCGCACCAGGACGTGATCGAGATGCTCCTGACCGACGAGTCGAACGGCCTGGCAGAAATGGAGGCGCAGACGGGCAAGCCGGTCCGGCTGCAGCCCGAGTCGCTGTACCTCCGCGACCAGTTCGACGTGGTGCTGATCTGAATGGGCGAGGCGAAGCGGTGGCTCCGGAAACTCTTCAAGTACGCCGCCTACTGCGGTGCGGCGGTCGTAATCCTGCTCGCGATCGGCGTCGGCCTGTTTCGTTTGATGCTGCCGAAATTGCCGGCCTACCAGGAGGAAATAAAGCTGTGGGCCAACTCCGCCATCGGCATGCGGGTGGAGTTCTCCGGCATGAATGCGCGCTGGCGGCTGAGCGGTCCCGAACTGACGTTCTACAACGCGCAACTCGCCACAGACGGGCGCGCGGGGGTGTTGCATGCGGAGGAAGTCAGCGTCGGTGTCGAGCTGCTGCGCCTGATCCTGGACCTCGAAATGGTGGCCGACCGCGTCCTCATACGTGACGCCGAGGTCCAAGTATCGCAACGGGAGGACGGCAGCTGGGAGGTGCAGGGGATGCCGCTGGCCGAGCTCCGGCTGTCGCCCTCCGGCGAGGGCCGCGGGGCCCTGGTCGTGGTCGGCGAAGACATTGCCGTGGACGTCGCGCTGGCACATCGCGCGGAACCGGTGACGCTGGACGTCGAATCCATCCAGTTTCGCCGCACCGCCACGCAGCAGGATATCGATGCTTCGCTGGTCCTGCCCGAGGCGTTCGGCGCCGGGTTGGACGTGGCGGCCAGCCAGCGGCTCGCGGATGCCGCGCCGGCCGGTCCGTGGCGATTGTTCGTCGAAGGCGACGGGCTGGACGCGGCAGCGTTATCCGGGCTCTGGCCGGATGCCCCGCAACTGGCGTCCGGCATGGCCGAACTCGAGCTGTGGGTTGAGCTACAGGACGGCAGTGCCCGCAGCGCGACGGCGAACTTCGTTCTGACGGAGGTCGTGGCGAGCGCCGCCGGAGCATCCGCGACGGAAACTACCGATGCGCCGTTCTCGGCCCAGGGCCGGCTGGAGTTCTCCCGCGACGACGGTGGCTGGCTGCTGGCAGCCGATGAGTTCGTCATGACCACCGCGAACGGCCAATGGCCCGAATCCTCGTTGACCGTGCGCGCGACATCGGACGACACCGGCGAGCTGGAGCGGGTACAAGGCCGCGCAACCTGGTTCGACTTCGCGATCCTCCGGCACGCTGCGGTCCTTATCCCGGCCGACTATCGGGCGACGCTCGCCGAGCTCGCGCTGACAGGCGTGGTTCGCGATGTAGAGCTGACGATCGTGGAACCGTCGTCGCCGGACCGGCGCTTCAACGGCACCGCGCACCTCGAGCGGGTCGGCATGGCGCCCTGGCGCGGCCTTCCGGGCCTGCGGGGATTCAGCGGCAGCTTGCGCGCCGACCAGGCGGGCGGGCGGCTGGAAATAAATGCCGCCGACCTGCAGTTCAGCTTGCCGGACTGGTTCGCGGAGCCGTTCGCGGTAAGCCTGGCCGCGGGTACGGTCATCTGGCGACATGGCGAAGCCGGCACGACGATACTGTCCGACAGCGTGCGCGTGGCCACCGCCGAGATCGACAGCCGGAGCAGCCTGCAGGTGACGCTGCCCGAGGACGGCAGTTCGCCCGTTCTCGATCTCCAGAGCCGCTGGCAGGCATCGAGCATTGCCGCCATCGAGCGCTACCTGCCCGTTCACGTGATGAAACCGGGGCTCTACCGCTGGCTGGGCGACGCGCTCGTGGCGGGCGAAGTCACGTCCGCGACGACTCGATTTTCCGGGCCGCTGCGCGCGTTTCCCTTCGACGACGGCGAGGGGACGTTCCAGACCGAAGCGCAGGTCGAGAACGCCGTCCTGCGTTACGCCGGCTCCTGGCCGGCAGTGGAGAATGTCGACGCCAACCTGGTGATCGACAACATGCGCCTCTACAGCGGCGACAACTCGGCGGCAAGTGCGGGCAACCGAGTCGTCGATGCGCGCGTAGAAATCCCGGACCTGAGGAAGCCGCTGCTCCTGATAGATGCGCAGGCGACCGGGACGCTCGCATCGATCCACCGTTTCGCTCGGCAAAGCCCGATCGATTCGCTGTTCGGCGGCCATCTCGAACGCGTGGCCGCCGAGGGCGGGGCGTCTTTTCACCTCCAGCTGCGCTACCCGATTCTCAGGCGTGAGGACTACGCCTTCAACGCCGCTTTGCGGAGCGACAACGGCACCGTCCGGATCGAGGGACTCCCGGCGCCGATCACGGACATCCAGGGCGGTGTGGCGATCACACGCGATACGCTGTACTCCGACGCGCTGATCGGGCGCTTCCTGGGCTCCCCGATCACGATCGACCTGGCCCGCGCCGGCGACGGAATGCCGGGCCGCAGTGTCATCGCGAAGGCACGCGGCAGCATCACTGCCGGCGCGCTGCTGGAGGGCCTCGGCGTGCCGCTGGAAGATCGCTTGCAGGGAAGCACGACGTACGACGCGACGGTGAGCTTTCCCAGGCCGGGCATCGAGGATCCGGCGCCGCTTTCGATAGCCATCGAATCGGACCTGAACGGCCTCGCGGTGGAGCTGCCGGAGCCGCTCGGCAAGTCCGCGGATACGGTACGGCTGCTGTCGCTGGAGCTGGCGTTTCCCCAGGCCGGAAAGATCGCCGCTTCGGGCAAGCTCTCCGACACCGCGGAGTGGAGCCTGGCCTTCGATCGCATGGAAGCCGGTTGGGACCTCGATCGCGGCATGGTTGCGCTCGGGGGGGCCGCGCCGGGCGAGCCGGAAAGCCGCGGTCTCCACATCGAGGGGTACACGCCACGCCTCGATGTCGACGCCTGGCTTGCGCTCGCCGCCACCGGGACGGGCGAGGCCGGGTACGGAGAGCGAATCCGCTCCATGGATCTCGTGGCGGACGATCTCTTGGTCATCGGGCAGCAACTCTCCAGGCACCGCCTCGTCCTGGATCGCAGCGCTTTCGACTGGGTGGTGCAGCTCGAGGGTGCGGAAATCGTCGGCTCCGTCCGGCTGCCGTACGATTTCGCGGGCGGTCGCCCGATCGAGCTCGACATGCAGAAACTGACGCTTCCGGGCGGCCACGATGCCGCGGCGCGGGACCGGCTCGCGGATCCGCGGACCCTGCCGCCCATCGTGGTGCAGGCCGACGAGTTCTCGCTGGGCAATCGTCACCTGGGCAGTCTTACGGCGGAATTTGCGCGTACCGGCCGTGGCCTCGTGGCCGAAACCATCGAGACCAGTAACGCGACCTTCGGCATCATCGGGAGCGCGCGCTGGGTCGTCGACGAATCGGACCAGACCGGCCAGCGCACCTTTGTTTCCGGCCGCCTTACGAGCAGCGACGTGCTACAGACGCTGCAGCAACTCGATTACCAGCCCGGCATTGAAAGCGAGGCCATGGACGTACAGTTCGACGTGAGCTGGTCCGGTGGCCCGCGACAGGATTTCCTGGGCAGCCTGGACGGCAGCGTCGCGGTGCGCTTCGGCACGGGGCAGCTCAACGAGATCGAGCCCGGCGCCGGGCGGGTGTTCGGCCTCATGAGCGTCGTGGCGCTGCCCAGGCGCCTGTCGCTCGATTTCAGCGACGTCTTCGACCGGGGCTTCGGCTTCGATGAAATCACAGGCAACTTCCGCCTGGAGGACGGCCAGGCCTACACCTGCGACCTGTCGCTCAAGGGACCGGCGGCCGACGTCGGCATCGTCGGC
>DATABW010000099.1:0-4229 GCA_036259375.1 Woeseiaceae bacterium | reverse complement strand
GCAGCTACCGCTATTCCGCGTCCGAGATGGAGCGCCTCGGCACCATCTGCTCCGCGCACGAGCGTCGGGCGGAGGATGCCACCCGCGACGTAGAGGCACGGCTCAAGTGCCAGTTCATGGAGGACAAGGTCGGCCTGGAGTTCGACGGGGTCATCACGGGCGTGACGAACTTCGGGGTTTTCGTGCAGCTTGCCGACCTGGCCGTCGACGGTCTCGTGCACGTGTCGAGCCTGAGCAACGATTACTATCATTATGACGCGGGCACGCAGTCGCTGGTCGGCGAACGCAGCGGCAATCGTTACCGGCTCGGCGAGCAGTTGCGCGTGATCGTGTCGCGGGTGGACGTCGAGAACCGGCGCATCGACTTCCGGTTGACCGAGGAGCGCTCGGCAGCGCGCAGCCAGACCCGCACCTCCGGGCTGCGCCGCAAGAAAAGCGGCGGGCGCCGCCGGACAGGATGAGCCTGCCGAACCCGCGATGAGCAAGTCGCGCTACGTTGCGGGCCTGCGGGCCGTCGAGCAGCTCCTGACCACCCGCGCCGGCGACGTCCGCGCGCTGTACGCCGAATACCAGACGGCGAATCCCCGGGTCGAGGCGGTGATCGCGCGGGCCGGGTCGCTGGATATCGAAGTCAAGCCGGCGAACCGCGGGCGCCTGCAGCAGATGAGCGGAGAAGCGCGGCACCAGGGCGTCGTCGCCGAAATCCGGCGGAGCACGGTATTGGACGAGGCGGGCCTGCGCTCGCTGGTGGAGAGCCGGCTGACGGAGCGGGATTCGGCACCACTCCTGCTGCTGGTCCTCGAAGGGATCCAGGATCCACACAACCTGGGCGCTTGTCTGCGCACGGCTGATGCCGCCGGAGCCGACGCCGTGGTCGTGTCGCGGCACGGCGCCGCGGGGCTTGGTCCGGCCGTGAGCAAGGTCGCCGCCGGCGCGGCCGAGGTACTGCCCTTCGCGCCGGTACCCAACATCGCCCGGGTGCTCGGCTGGCTGGCGGAGTACGGCGTGCGCGTCATCGGCACCAGCGATGCGGCGGAGGGCAGCCTGTTCGACGCGGACCTGGCGGAGCCCCTGGCCCTGGTGCTGGGCGGCGAGCACAGCGGGCTGCGGAAAAAGACCCGGGAGCACTGCGATGCACTGGTCCGCTTGCCAATGCAAGGCAGCGTCTCCAGCCTGAACGTGTCGGTGGCCTGCGGCATCTGCCTGTACGAGGCAGTGCGCCAGCGCACGCGCCGGTAGGGGCCCGCATGCGGGCGATGCCACGGACCGGAACGGGCTCCCGCAGGTGCCCAGTTGCTACCTTGGCGGCGCTTGGGTAGGATGCGCCTCCCCGTCAACGGCGGGGGACCCTTGCCTCACCGGGGTGCCCGGGAGGCTGTAATCCGTAAGGGGATACAATGAGACATTATGAAATCGTGTTTCTGGTTCACCCGGACCAGAGCGAACAGGTGCCTGCCATGGTGGAAAAGTACCAGGGCATCGTCACCGGATCCGGCGGCGCCGTTCACCGCACCGAAGACTGGGGCAGGCGGCAGCTCGCTCACCCGATCCACAAGGCCCACAAGGCGCATTACGTCCTGATGAACGTCGAATGCAATCACGACGCCGTCGAGGAAATCCGCAGCGCCTTCCGGTTCAACGACGCGGTGCTGCGTCACCTGATCATCAGCCGCAACGAGGCGATCACAGAGGCCTCGCCGATGGCGGTCGCCGTGGAAGAAGAGAAGGCGAAAGAGCGCGAGTCGCAGAAGCGCCGCGATGCCAAGGCCGCGGCCGAATCCGCCATGGCGGCCGAGGAAGCGAAAAGCGACGACAAGAGCAGCGACGCGAAGGGCAGCAGCGACAGCGGCGATTCCGGTGAGACGGCGGACGAGGGCAAAGCCGCGCCCGAGGACGCCGATACCGGGGACGGGGCGGCCGATGAGCAGCCCGCCGCCGAAGCGAAACGGGCCTGAGGGACAGACGAATGAGCCGATATTCACGCAGACGGAAGTATTGCCGCTTTACCGCCGAGGGCATCGAGGAGATCGATTACAAGGATCTGGCCCTGCTCAAGGCCTACGTCACGGAAACGGGCAAGATCGTGCCTAGCCGGATCACGGGAACGAAGGCGCGCTACCAGCGCCAGTTGTCGACCGCGGTGAAACGGGCGAGGTACCTGGCGCTCCTTCCGTATACCGACCGCCACTAAGTGCGCTAACGACGCGGCCGTGCGACCGATCGCCGCGTGGCTGGTGGCCCGCCCGCAGAACGCCATCATCGGCCTCGCGGGTACGCTGTTGCTGCCCTTCGCGCAGATCATCAGCGGCACGGTGATGGCGCTGCTGGTGCTGAAGCAGGGCACGGCACCGGCAACGGTGCAGGGCGCCATCGCAGTCGCCATCCTGACGGTGAGCTCGCTGATCGTCAGCGCGCCGGTGTCGCAGGTGCTGGCGAACGCACTTGTCATATGGCTGCCGGTCATGTTGCTGGCCGCATTGATGCGGAACGGGCGTTCGCTGACACTGACCCTGCAGGCCTCGGTTCTCGCAGCGATCGTGGCGACTGTCGGGTTCTTCGTGGTGCTCGGCGATCCGGCCGCTTTCTGGTCGGAGGTGCTGGTGAGGCTCTCGGAGGCGTTCCGCGAGATGGGCTTCTCGCAAAACGCGGACGTGCTCTACGAGCAGCGGGAAGCGTTTGCGCCGCAGATGACGATGCTCACCGTCGTGTCGACCTGGTCGCTGTACGCTGTGGTGTTGCTGTTCGGCTATGGCGCGTTCCGGGCGTTGCCCGGCCAGACCGCGCCGTACGGCCGGTTTTGCGACTTGAATTTCGGCCGCGTACTGGCCGTGATAATGGCGCTTGCGTCGGTGATCTCGGTCGTGACGGGCGCCGCCTGGCTGCAGAATCTCGCATTCGTTTCGTTTGCGGTATTCTGGCTGCAGGGGCTGGCGATCGTGCACTGGCTGCACGCCGAAGGCCGGTTGCCGGTATGGGTGGTCGTGCTGGTTTATGCATTGATTCCACTCCTGAATGCGATGTTCATCCTGGCGCTGGCGGTGGTTGGTTACGTCGACGCCTGGTTCGGATTCCGGTCCCGCATGGTGGCGCGGTGAGGGAACGCGGATTGACAGTTTTGCTCGCGCACGAAGGTGAAACATGAACGTTATTTTGTTGGACAGCGTAGAAAACCTGGGTGACATCGGCGATCTCGTTAACGTCAAGGCAGGCTACGGGCGGAACTACCTGTTGCCGACCGGCAAAGCCGCACTGGCCACGCCGGCGAACCTGGCCGAATTCGAAGCCCGCCGGCAGGAGCTGGAGAAGGCCGCCGCCGAGGAACTGGCCGCTGCGAAAGCGCGCGCCGACCTGATCCGCGGCATGCAGCTCGTAGTCCCGGCGAACGTCGGTCCCGAGGGCAAGCTGTACGGTTCCGTCGGACCGGTCGACATCTCCGAAGCTTTTTCCAGGGTCGGCGTGGAGGTCGCACGCAGCGAGATCCGCATGCCGGAAGGCCCGATCCACGAACCGGGCGATTTCACGATCGGCGTCCACCTGCACACGGACCTGAACGTCGACATCAGCCTCAAGGTCGTGCCCGAAGAATAAGCCGCTGTGGTACCGTAACCCACGGACGGCAAACGCTGCTTCGCAGCGCACATGAACGGCACCGCCGCCAAGCGGAAGGGCGGTGATCGGGGAAGGGGGAATGGTTCGAGCACTGGATGATATCGACGCGGGCGAGCGCCGGCTGAAGGTGCCGCCGAGCTCCGTCGAAGCCGAGCAGTCGCTGCTCGGCGGGCTGATGATCGACAGCTCCGCCTGGGACAAGGTCGCGGACATCATCGTCGCGGACGACCTGTACCGCAAGGATCACCGCCTCATCTTCGGCGCCATTGCGGAACTGGTCGAGAGCGGCCAGCCCTGCGACGTCGTCACTGTGTCGGAGTTCCTGGACCAGCGCGGCAGCCTGGAATCCGCCGGCGGCCTCGAGTACCTCGCGACACTGTCGAACGAAACGCCGGGCGCGGCGAACGTGCGCGCTTATGCCCTCATTCTTCGCGAGCGCTCGATGCTGCGTTCGCTCATCGATGCCGGCAACCAGATCAGCGGCAGTGCCTATACGACGGACGGGCGCAGCGCGGCCGAGCTCGTCGACGAGGCGGAGCGCCTGGTGTTCGACATCGCGGACAAGGGCGCCCGCGGCCGCATCGGGTTCCGCTCGCTGAAGCAGATCCTGCCGGAAACGG
>DATABW010000098.1:0-4243 GCA_036259375.1 Woeseiaceae bacterium | reverse complement strand
GATCGCACAGGCACAGCTCGGCTACATCGTGCCGGCGCCGCCACCGGCCGACCCGCGCGCAGACGCGTGGCGCTTGCTCCTGTACATCCTCAGCCACGGCTACGAAGGGCGTCTCGGCAGGGAGGCGATTTCCGAGCGTGGCCTGGCCTATTACATCGACAGCCGCTATCGGTCGGACGGCAGCGACGCCTGGATCACCATGGCCGTGGGCGTCGATCCGCACAAGATCGACGCGCTGGAGGCGCTGATGCAGGAAGAGTTACAGCGCCTCAAGACCGAACCGCCCACTGCAGCCGAAATCGAGGAAGCGAGGACGCATCTCGTGGGGCGCGCCGTCAGCGCCGCGCAAAGCAACGCGGAGCTGGCCGATGCGCTGGCCGTCGACTGGATCTGGTACGGCGAACTGCAGAGCCCCGAGGAGCTCGCCGTGAGACTGGCAGCAATCGAGCGGCAGGACGTCCTGGATGCGATCGAACCGTTCGTCGACGGCGCCGTCATCACGGTCGAGGAAGCACCCCAGGCCACGACGCCGGGTCCAGGCAGTAGTACCTCCTGAACTGCTCGTAGACGTCGGGGAACTGGTGCTTCATCAGCGTCGGCTGCTCGAAGAACGCTTCCGTGGCGACGGCAAAAAACTCCGCCGGTGAGGTGAGGGCGTAGTCATCGATAGCCGGACGTTCCTGGGTTGCCAGCGTCTCCTCCAGGCGTTCCCAGGCTCGCGTCATTACCTCCGCCCATTCGCGGTAGTGCGCAGAGGACGCGAGAAGCGGCAAACCTTCGACGTCCGGGTGCTCCTCGTCCAGCTTGTGCGCGAACTCATGGAGAACGACGTTCTGCCCGTCGGCAACGCCGGACATCGTGTCGAGCACGTCGCGCCAGGAGAGTATCACCGGCCCGCCGGGCCAGGACTCGCCGGCCCTCGCATCCCTGCCGCGGATCTCGATCTCGCCGTCGTATTCCACGTCGTCGACGAGGTAGGTGTCCGGGTACACGTAAATGGAACTGAATCCGGGGAAGTAGTCGGTCTTCCGGTTCAGGAGCAGTACGCAGGCGTAACCGGCGATGATCACGCGCATCTCCTCCGTCAGCTCGAGGCCGCCGCACCCGAGGTAGCGTTTTTCGTGCAGGAACACATTGACGTGCCCGTACAGCTCCCGAGTGAGCTCTTCCGGCATGCGCCGAAGCAGTGGAGCATTCCGGTCCAGCATTTGCCGGTAGTGGTCCGGCAATCCGCTCCGGAACAACCGCTCCCGCCGTCGCTGCCGCAGCCGGGGAGGCGCCACGAACAGCAGCACGAGCACCAGCAGCACGAAACTCAGCGCGATTGCCAACCCGACTTCCTCCATGGCGCCGCAATATAGACTGTGCGGATGCGGAGGGAAAACGAAGCGGCCGCCGTCTATGATCCGTCCATGGCAGCGATTGGGCAGAAAACCGTTCAGATACACCGCGCCACGAGCGCCGACCTGCAGGTACTGCTCGAGCTCGTAAGCGAGTACTGGGCCTTCGAAGGGATCGGCGGCTACGACGCTTCACGGGTGGAGCCGCCGCTTCGGCGCCTGCTCGGGGATGCGCGCCTCGGAGCGGCATGGCTCTCGGGCAGCGACGGCTCGCCGACCGGCTACCTGCTGGCCGTGTACGTATTCAGCCTCGAGCACTCGGGTCTGACGGCAGAGATCGACGAATTCTTCGTGAGGCCCGGTTGCCGCGGCAGCGGGACGGGCGCCACGCTGCTCGAAGCGGCCGAAACCGAATTCAAACGCGTCGGCTGCACCAACGTGTCGCTGCAGGTCGGCCGCGGCAACGAGGGTGCACGCCGGTTTTATGTCCGCCGTGGGTACGCGCCGCGCTCCGGTTTCGAGCTCCTGGAAAAGCCCCTGTAGGAGCCCGTCTTACGGGCGACGGCGGGGGCTCCTGTCGCCCGTGAGACGGGCTCCTGCAGAAGCCAAGCGCCGACGATCGATCACCGCGCCTTTTCCTCGTATATGCGCTGCGCCTGGTCGAGGTGCTCCAACACGGCAGCGCGCTCGGCCGCGGTGTTGTAATCCGGGTGGTTCGCAGCCGACTCGCGGATGCGCTCGATCCATGCGAGGAAGTACTCGGCGTCTTCCGGTGAGCGGGGACCGGCACCATCGACGGTGACGTACACGGGTGTGGTCGTCGCATACGGATAAAGATCGAACACGAGCGGATGCGAGCTTTCGTTCCAGGCGCGCAGCAGGAGCCAGCCGCTGCCGTCGATCCGCACCGTACCGTCGAGCTCCGCCCCGGTCGGCTCGTCGAGCTCAATGGACTTCACCACCTCCCCGTTGTGCACGATTTCCAGGTGATCGACGGGCACGATCGATCGCATAAAGCCGCTATAGCGCAATTCGTGCACGCCGTCGCCGAGTTCGATCTCGCTGCCGGCGCCCTTGCCGTCCACGGAAAAGCCGAGCAATGGGCCATTCGTCGCCAGCGTGCGGCCTGCTTTGAGACCGGCCAGCCATGCATCCCGGCGCGCGGCCGCATCGGCTGCTTCGACAGCCACCGGCACGTACGTGCGGTTGATCCCTACCGGACCGCGCAGCGATGCGTAATTGGTCATGGCGTCGGTGCCCCCGGCCGCCGCGATCCTGAAGCCGAGATTCAAGAGCCGGTACCAGACTTCGGCCGACGCCCGGTGGTCCGCGAAACCGACGACCTCGTAATAATCGACCTTTCCGAGCGCCGCATCGACCGGCAGCGCGTTGGTCAGGCTCTCCTCCGTCGCCGGATCGGGCGGCGGCGCGAGGAACGGGTGCACGTAACCGACCGCGGCGTTCTGCGCGTGCGCCAGGTCGGCGGCCGCGGCATTGTCCGGGTAGAGGCTGGCCGCCGCCGTGTAGGGATACGCGGAATAGCCGGGGATCAGGATGTGATCGTCTAGGCCCAGGAGCCCCATGTGCCCCCAGTAGCTGGTGTGGAACTCCTGGGAATGCAGGAGCGCGACTTGCGGAGTCGATGCGGGGTCCGGCTCCGGCGAGGCATAGGCGATGTCGGGGAACCGTTGCTCCTTGTTCACGATGAGGTTGAAGACCAGGTCGAGATCCTCCGCCTGCGCCTGTCTCACGAGGTGCTCCGGCGTGGCGCGGTAGGTGCCGCCGTAGTTCATGTGCACGTGCACGTCAGCGCTTTGCCAGGGTTGCCAGTCCTCCGGCAGGTCCAGCGGCTGCAGTTCGATTTGCAGGCTCCCGGTCTGCCCTGCCTCGATCTCTATCGTGCGCTTCTCGACCTGCGTTTCGAGGCCGCGCCACACCGTGACCTCTGCGCGGCCCGAGGGCAAGGTCAGCGCAGCGCTGCCGTCGGCGTGAAAATAATGCGTTTCGAACGCGGCGAGCTCGCGGTCGAAGCTGTCATCCGCATGCATCCACGCGTTCGCCGGTGCGTAAGCGCGGCCGTCTGCGGCCAGCACGGCGACCCGTGCCGCCGCCGGCTCGCCGCTCTCGTCGAGGATTTCGATCGCCAGGCGGCCCATCGGCTCGAGCCAGCGTCGCTCCCGGGTATCCAGCGTCCGAACCGCGCCGCCGACGGTCTCCTGGATCCTGAGCTCCGTGTTGCCGGACTCGTTCGCGATATAGGCGATCATCGAACCGTCCGGGGACCAGCGCGGCGCGACGGCGTCGTAATCGCCGTAGGTCAGCGGGAAGGGATAGGCGGTGCCCTCGATGGAGGTAGCCCACAGCTGGTGCCACTGGCGCCCGCGATAAGACCCGTAGACGATGCGCTTGCCGTCGGGCGACCAGTCCGGCCGTGCTTTCCAGGTCGTCTCTTCATCGTGCACCAGGACCCGTTCGCCGCCGAAAGGATGACGGTAGAGCGCACCGGTGCCATAGGGCGTTTCCGGGTTGCTCACATAGAGCAGCGCGTCGCCGTCGGGCGACCAGCTCGGGCTCAGCTCGTGATCGAAGCTGCCGTAGTAATAACGATCGACCTCGCTCCTGCGCTCAGCCACCAGGGGCGAGGCAGCCAGGCTATTGCCGTCGATCGTGCCGACGAAGACGTGAAAGCGGCCCGTGTCGCGCGTGGACACGAACGCCAGGCGCTTGCCGTCGGGCGACCAGCGCGGCTCGAGGTTTACCGCGCCCTCGTCCGTAAGCGGCGTCACCTCGCCGGAATCGAGCTCCAGTGTGTAGAGCTCCATCGCGTCATCCAGGTAACGGACGAACACGATGCGCTTGCCGTCGGGCGACCAGTCCGGCTGGTAATCGTAGCCGGGGCCGGC
>DATABW010000097.1:0-4429 GCA_036259375.1 Woeseiaceae bacterium | reverse complement strand
GGCGGCATCGCGGTGGCGCTCGCGGTGCAAAACATTCTCGGCGACCTGTTTGCGTCCCTGTCGATCATGCTGGACAAGCCTTTCGCGGTCGGCGATTTCCTGGACGTAAACGGCTACCTCGGCAGCGTCGAGAAAATCGGGATCAAGACGACGCGCCTGCGGAGCCTTTCCGGGGAGCAACTCGTCGTCTCCAACGCCGACCTCCTGAGCAGCCGGATCCGAAACTATGGGCGCATGTTCGAGAGGCGCGTGGTCTTTTCGCTGGGCGTTACATACGAAACGCCGCCGGACAAGCTGAGGCGTATTCCTGCAATTCTGCGAGAAGCGATCGAATCACAGGAAAAGGTGCGCTTCGACCGCGCGCATTTTCAAAAGTACGGCGACTTCGCGCTGTTATTCGAGATCGTCTACTACGTTACCTCGTCGGATTACAATCTCTACATGGACATCCAGCAGAACGTCAACCTCCTCGTCCACGAGCGCTTCGCCGAGGAAGGCATAGCGTTTGCGTACCCGACGCAGACGCTGTACATGGCGCAGCCCAAGGCCGGCGCGGGATTGTGTCCAGCGGGCGAGACAGTCTAGACTTGCGCCCTTCGGTCGGGCGGTTAGCTCAGCGGTAGAGCACTGCTTTCACACGGCAGGGGTCACTGGTTCAATCCCAGTACCGCCCACCAACCAGATCAGCCACGATCCCGTCGCCCGGAGTCATGGTCCGGGGCGCGGCCTGCAAGGGATACAGAGCCATACTCCTCGCCGGCGAATCCGGTGCCTCGCTGAAGAATTCGAAAGGAAGAGGCCGTGAAATCCGACACAACACGAAGTCGTGCAGGTGTGCCTTCCGCCCTCCGCGTCCGTTCTCCCCGGGGTGAGACTATCAGGCTTCTGACGGCGTTCAGCTTGTTCGGGCTGGGCTGGCTGGCCGGCTGCTCGCCGCCGGCTGAAGGAGTTGCCAAGGTATCTGCTACACCGGCGCAGGATGCCGAAGTTTCTTTTGTAAGCGAGGGAAATACCGTCACGGGCACCCTGCACTTCGCTGAAGGCGCTGGTCCACATCCAACGGTGCTCTTCCTCAGCGGCTTTCCGGGCTGGCCGGAGTCGCCGGATTTTCTCGAACCTGTCCGTGATGCCGGCTACAACGTCCTGTTCTTTCCCTATCGCGGCACCTGGGGCAGCGATGGCCTGTTCAGCGCCGAGAACGCACTCGCTGATGCAGAAGCCGCGCTCGCGTTTCTGCGCTCACCGGAAGCCGAAAGCGAATACCACGTCGACGCAGAGGCAATCGTGCCCTATGGAACGAGCTTTGGCGGCTGGGTGGCGCTGAATCTGGCCGCTGAGAAACCGCGCATCGACTGCGTAGCCGCGCATGTCGTTGCCAATATCGGACGCATGGCGCGGCAGTGGCAAGCCGACGACGCCTACCGCGACGCCTGGCGACAAAACTTCGAGCAGATGAGTGCGGAACTGCCGATTCGACTGGAAGGCGGCGCCGGTGCATTCATGGCCACGCTGATGGAGCGCGCCGATGAATACGACGTCGTGAGTGCCCTGCCGGCCCTGCGCGGCCGGACGGTGATCCTGTTCGGCGCAGAGCAGGACGAGGTAGCACCGATGGATGCTCATTACCTGCCAATCGCTGATGGGTTGGCCGGCGGAAACACGGGCGATGTGACGCTCATGACGGCACCGGGCGGCCACCAGGACGTGCAGCCGAGCTGGGATGCGGAACTTCTCAGCTGGCTCCGAGAGGACTGCATCGGTGGGCGCTGAGAAATCCCCGGACATTCCTGCTCGTGTACTGTCCCGGTGAACGCCCGGTATCCGGCGGTCCTGTTAATCTGCGGAGCGAGTAGGGTCGGCAGCTCGATGGGATAGAGCCGCTTTTGTTGCACTTTGTGGGAGGTAAGGTAGCCATGGAAGAGCGTTTCAGCCGAATCGCCAGCGCTGCGGCGCATGCAGCGGGTCAGCCGCTGGCGTTCATGATCTGCTGTGCGTTGATTGTGACCTGGGCGTTGACCGGTCCGGTTTTCGGCTTCTCGGACACCTGGCAATTGATCATCAACACGGGGACAACGATCGTCACCTTCATGATGGTCTTCATCATTCAGAACACGCAAAACCGCGACGGTGCCGCGGTCCAGGCGAAGCTCGATGAGTTGATTCGCTCGAGCGCAGGCAGCAACACCTTCATCGGAATTGAGCATTTGCCGGAAGCAGAGGTCGAAGCGTTTCGGCGAAAGTGTGAGGAGGCGGCGGCAAGCGCTCAGGAATCCTAGCGAAGCGAGGCTTCGGCAAAGCGCGAGCGGATAGATCATCCCTGGATGCCAGCGGGTGAAGCCAAAAGGAGTTTTCAATGGACGAGAGCAAGATTATCGATCTGGCCGACAGACTCGAGCAACGCACCACGGGGCAAGCAAACGACGCGCTCCAGCTGGCTCGGGAGCATTTTATCGAAGCGTTCCGAATACTGTCAGAGCAGCACGGATTGTCGGAGGAGTGGGCTGCCGAAAAGGCGACGATAGCCAACGAAATCGTCGAGGAGGTCTGCGGGCCTTACGACTACAAGCTTTCTATCGCGATACCGGTTCAGCTCGATGAGCAGCATGACGCAGCCATACGGGCATCCCTCGAGAAATGGGCGCACGAATTCCATCGGGGAGCGGTCAAGCGGTGCCTCGAAGCGTTCGGCGGCCGGCTTCTGGAGCTGGCGCTGCCTAAAGCCCGCTGATAACCGGCATTACCGGCATTAGAAGTCACGGACCGGCCGAGTTATCGAAGCGGGATCATGCGCGCCGGCGCCCCCGCCGACCAGCAAACGCTCGACGATCGCCAGGGCGCGATCCGACTCCGACTGCGCCAGCCAGAACAGCGCGGCCTCGCGCACTTCCCGTGGCAATCCGCGGTCCCGGAGCACGGAGATCAGCGCATCGACGGCACGGTCTTCGGGCAGCTGTGACAGGGCAAAGACCGCCTCCTCCCGAACGTCGCGATCAGGATCCCCCGCGACCGCGCGCCGTATGGCCTCCTCGCTTTCACGCGCGCCGGTCTGGGCCAGCCAGAACCAGGCCTGTGAGCGGGTGTCGCCATTGGGATCCTCGCGACCCTGCCGGATCAGCGCTTCGGTCCGGTTCGGTGAAGTCGATTGTGACAGCGCGAACGCGGCGTGTTGGCGAATGTCCGGCCGGTCGCCGGAAAGCATCAGGCGCTCTATCGTGCCGGATGCTTCCGGGATTCTCACCTGCCCCAGCCAGAAGATGGCGGACTTGCGAATCTCACCTTCAGCTCTGCCATTCGCCGCATCGGTCAGGAACCGGAGGGGAGCGTCACCGCGGTGCATGGCGATGGCCGCCATTGCGTCCTCGCTGACGCGGGAGCCGGACCGGACGAGCCCGCTGAGCCACTCGAAACTGGCCTCGGTATCGATTTCCCCGAGGTCGGCAACGCTCCCCTCGACCTCGACCGGACATTCGGGAGACAACACCCGCAGCTCCACGGGCCTGCCGTCCTCGATCTTTGCGTAAACCTGCACGAGGCCGCCTGTCGTGGCCGAGCCGTCGCAGCTCCCGTACCCGAAACGGCTATCCAGGTTGCAGTCGCGGGATCTCGCGTTGGCCTCATCCCGATTGAAGCAGCACCAGGCGGGTGCGCCTTCCACTGCTTCAACGCGCCACGTGTGCCAGCCGTCCGTATCGAATGCATGGAGTTGGGCTGCGGCTGCAGTAGATCCGAGGAGAACGCTCAGGAGAAACGCACGAGCGGCGCGGGTCATTGCCCGTTCTCCAGCGTCGAATCGATAACCTCCCAGGCGGCGTCGCTGTCCATCATCACCAGGAGCTCGAGCAGCTCGCGTTTTTCGGTGCTGTCGCGGCTCTCCTGGAAGAGCTGCAGCACGGCGGCGTCATGGCCGCCGATCAGCAGACCTTCGCGAACGGCCTCCTTTATCACTGGCGTGTTTGCGTCGCGGTAGATGCCGACCAGGATCTCCGGATCGGCGCCTGCGATTCCCAATGCCTGGATCGCCTGCGCCTGGCGCTCGGGATTGCTGCGGTCCGTGGCCAACTCCCGCAGCGACTCCGTGTCGCCCGCGACGGCATAGGCCTCGATGAGGACCTCCGACATGTCGCCGCGGCTGCGGAGCGCACGCAGCTGCTCCAGGGCACCCATCGCCCCGAGCATTTCCACTGCATCCTCGAACTCCTCCGCATCCTGTGCATTGGCGGCTATCCGGTAGACGGCTTCCTTGTCGTCGGCGATGAGGTAAGCCTCCAGCACCGCCTCCTTCGTCTCGGGGTCGCCGCCGGCGTACAGCTCGGACAACCCGGCCAGCGCCTCGGGCCCGCCGCCAATGCCGATCATGCGAATGGCCTCGTAGCGCAAAGGCCCGTCGGCCGAAGCTGCCGTCTGCCGCAGGCGCAGGAGCTGCTGCGGC
>DATABW010000096.1:0-13107 GCA_036259375.1 Woeseiaceae bacterium | reverse complement strand
GTTTATCACACGGCCGAATCCACGCGCCTGGCCGTCGTCGAAGGCGTGGTCCGCGCCGTCTCCCGGCAGCGGCCAGGAAAACAGGTCCTGGTGCAGGCGGGAGAGGGCATCATCGCCACGGCGGACGGTGCAATCCATGCGCACGGCTACATTGACGTCGAAAAGGCGATCGCCTGGACCAATCGGCGGCTGATCTTCGATGATGTAGCACTCGAAGACGTCGTGTCCGAGTTCAATCGTTACAACCGGAGGCCCCTGGTCGTGCAGGATCCGCAGCTCGCGGAGCGCAAGATCACCTCCGTTTTCTTCGCCAACGACGTCAGCGCACTGGTCGCTTTTCTCGAGCTCGAGCCCGACGTCGTGGTGGACTACGGAGCCGACGCGATCCGAATCCGCCGCAAGCATTGACGGCCGAGCCGGCGCAGGTGTACCTGGGAGTGCCGGGAATGAGCCCTCGCTGGCCATGGATCGCCTTCGTTTGCCTGCTGGCGATTACCGTCCCGGGGTACGGCCAGTCCGAAAAGACCTTCGATATCTCCATCCGCGAGCAGCCGCTCGGCAGCGCGTTGCAGGTGCTCGCCCGGCAGTTGGAGGTGCAGATCGTTTTCTTCTCGGGCGCAACGGAAGGGCTGTCCGCACGGCCGCTGGAGGGCCGCTATACCCGAGCGCACGCCCTCGAAGCCATGCTCGCCGGTACCGGGCTGCGTTACGTTTTCCTGAACGAAAATTCCGTCGGCATCCAGTCGGCGCCGGATGAGCAGCAAAAGCCTCCGTCTTCGCCGTCCGCCGACTCGACGGTTCCGGTTGCCGGTACACAGTCTGCCGAACCGGCCGAGGAGTTCGGCATGGATGAAATCGTGGTGACGGGCACCGCCTCACGTGTGCGCACGAAATTCCAGTCGAGTGTGGCCATTTCGACTTACGATCGCCCCGACATTGCCCGACGGGCGCCGTCCAGCACCGCGGATCTCATCTCCGCGGTTCCCGGTTTCTGGGTCGAGTCCACCGCGGGAACCACGCAAGGAAACGTTTTCGCGCGCGGCATCGTGCAGGATGGCGGATACCGGTACGTCGGCCTGGTCGAGGACGGCCTGCCGGTTTACCCGGTATTCGAACTGTCGTTCTACAATCCCGACCAGTTCATCCGACCCAGCCAGTCCACCGCGCGCGTGGAAGTGGTGCGCGGCGGCACGGCACCGATCTTCACTTCCGGGGCAATCGGCGGCACCATCAACTTCATCAACGAAGCGCCGTCGCGCGCGCCGGAAATTTTCGCGAAAGCCGGCATCTCCGACCATGGAACGCGCCTGCTGGACGTTCACTGGGGCGCGCCCCTATCAGAGTCCTGGCGGATGGCCGCCGGCGGCTACCTGAGACAATCCGACGGCATCCGAGCTCCCGGCTATCCCGCCGATCGCGGCGGCCAGGTCCGCGTGGACCTCCGGCGATCGATCGACAACGGGGAGATGGGCTTTTACGCCAAATACATCGATGACCGGTCGCTGTTCGTCGTGCCGATCCCGCTCCGCGGGAATCCCGACCATCCCGTTGCCGTCGACGGCAGCCCCGCCGGCGAGTATTCTCTGCACAGCAGCGACGTCCGCGCCGCGGGCCTGCCGCCGAGCGCGGCCGAAGTGGGACTCGACGGCAGCGATCTTGCGGACGGCATTCACCCGAGCCTGCTGACCGTCGGAGCCGACCTGAGCCGGCGCTGGCAATCGGGTATTTCGCTCAGGAGCCATACGCGCTACACGGACGGCGACGTCACCTTCGACGGATTGTTCACCGGAGACGTGCCCGTCAGCGGCGCGGCATTCGCGGCGGCGCGCGGCGTTGCGCCGGATTTCCGCTTCATTGCGACGGGGCAGGGATTCGATCCGGACTTCCTGGTCCAGAATCACGGGCACTGGGCGATTGCGAAGCGATTCAGGTCCTTGCAGAACGATTCGCGCTTCACGCTGGCGACGGCGGCGCACGACCTGAGCCTCGGCGTTTATGCTGCGGACTATTCGATGTCCGATCGCTGGAGTCTCGGCAACCTGCTGCTGACCGACGTCGGCAATCGCCCGCGACGCCTGTTCCTTGCCGGCGCCACCGATGCCGCCGGCTTCACGCGCTATTCCTTCCTGAACCTGCGCGCCGATTACGAAGCGGTGGCATGGGCGCTGTATGCGGCCGACGAATGGAGCGTCAGCAAGCGCCTGCGGCTCGATTTCGGCTTGCGATACGACCGCCAAAACCTGGAAGGCTCCATAAGCAATGGCGTACCGGATGTGGATCTGGACGGCGATCCGGCAACGACCTACGACATCGCGGCACTTGCCGGCACCGAACGGCGCCTCGTGGAAAACGATTCCAACCACCTGAGCTATTCGGCGGGATTCAACTACGACCTGACGGACGAGCAGGCGTTATTCGGCCACTTCACGCGATCTGCGAAGCTGCCGCACTTCGACGACATTCGCAACGGTGTCCGCGTGAAGGACCGCGTCAGCAATGCCGAGCTCGGTTACAAGGTCGCATTCGACGACCTGGCGCTGTTCCTCACGGCATATCGCACGGATTTCGATAACGTGCCGTTCACCGACATTCTGGTAGATGGCTCGACGGTAGTGCGCCGCGCCGAAACACAGACCATAGGGCTGGAGCTCGAGGGCCTCTATGAGCCGGTCGATACGTTGTCAGTCCGGTTTGGGGCGACCTTGCAGGATCCCGAGTACCGCGATTTTACCGGCACGTCGATAGATAACTCCGGCAATCGCGTACGCCGCATTCCGCAATCGATGCTCCGCCTGGTGCCCTCGGTCGAATTTGCGGCGGGTCGCGGCCGTGCATTTCTCTCCTTTGCCCATTATGGCAGGCGCTATGCCAACGACGAGAACACGATTCGGCTGCCTTCCTACCTGAAGCTCGATGCCGGCATTGAATACTCGTTCAACGACTCGTGGACGGCGCAGCTCAATGTCGACAACCTGTCGAACGAAGTAGGCCTTACCGAGGGCAACCCGCGGACCGACGTCGGCGCCAGCGGTATCGGCCAGCTCTATAACGCGCGAGCCCTGTTCGGGCGGTCATTGATGCTGGCGGTCCGCTACAACTTCCGGTCCGGCTGAGCCCACCAGAAAGAGAAGAACAGAAATGATCGACTGGATTATTGTCATTGCGTTTATCGTCTACAGCATCTTCGAAGGTCTTCGTTCGCGCAAGCAGAGTTCGGAGAACTTAAGCGAGTACCTGCTCGCTGGCCGGAGCGTGAAAGGCTGGCGCTCCGGGTTCAGTATGGCGGCGACGCAGTTCGCGGCCGACACCCCGCTACTGGTCATGGGCTTGATCGCAGTAGGCGGCGTATTCTCGCTGTGGCGCCTGTGGATCTACGGGCTCGCCTTCCTGCTCATGGGCTTTGTGCTGGCGGCTGCGTGGCGCCGTGCCGGCGTGCTGACGGATGCCGAGTTGACGGTCAGGCGTTACAGCGGCGACGGGGTGCTGGCGCTGCGCGCACTGAAAGGCATCTATTACGGTACCGTCATCAACTGCGTCATCATGGCATTCGTGCTGGTCGCCGCGGTACGTATTTTCGAGATTTTCCTGCCGTGGCACCTCTGGCTGGACGGGCCGTTCTACGACTGGATCCTGGGGCTGGTCAGGGCAACAGGGTTCCAACTGAGCTCCGCGGACCCGCTGCTGGGTGTGGAAGTCACCACGACGAACAACGTCATCAGCATCGTCACCATGCTCGTTTTCGTCGGAATCTACTCCACCGCCGGCGGCCTTCGCAGCGTCATCGCCACGGACGTTGCGCAGTTCATCATGATGATCGTCGCCACGGCCGCCTATGCCTGGTTCGCAGTCGACAGCGCCGGCGGCATCGCCGGGCTTCCCGACCGACTGGTCGATATCTACGGAGCGGAAGCGGCCGACCGGTTCCTGAGTTTCACGCCGGCCGCCGAGGATGCGGTCATGCCGTTCCTTGTCATCGTATCCCTGCAGTGGATCTTCCAGATGAACAGTGACGGCACGGGCTACCTCGCGCAACGCAGCATGGCTTGCATCAGCGACCGGGACGCTCGCATTGCGGCCGTGACGTTTACCATCGCGCAGATTGTGGTGCGGAGCCTGTTCTGGCTCATGATCGGCGTTGCCTTGCTCATCCTGTTTCCATTCGACATCGATACGCCGGTGACTGATACGTTCATCGGGGAGCGGGAACTCACTTTCGTGAACGGCATGGACCAGGTACTCCCTGCCGGGCTGCGCGGTCTGATGCTGGCCGGCATGCTGGCCGCGCTGGCGTCGACACTCAGCACACACCTGAACTGGGGAGCGAGCTACTGGAGTAACGACCTGTACAAGGGCGTCTGGGTCGAGAAGATCCGCGGCAAGACCGCCACTCCCGCGGAACTGGTAGTCGTCGCAAAGGTGTCGAACATAGTCGTCGTGGCGATTGCGCTGGTTATCATGGTCAACCTGGGTTCCATCCAGAATGCCTGGCTGATGTCGCTGCTGTTCGGAGCCGGCACCGGCGCCGTATTGCTGCTGCGCTGGTTGTGGGAGCGAATCAACCTCTATTGCGAGATCGTATCCATTCTCATCTCGCTGATCGCCGCGCCCGTTTTGCTGCTGACGGTCGAGGCGGATTGGCTGCAGCTCCTGCTGATGTCCGTTATTTCAACCACAGCCGTGGTGGTCACCGCTTTGCGCACGCCGGCAACGGACGCCACTGTGCTGGTCGACTTCTACCGGCGCGTACAGCCTCCGGGCTGGTGGCGCAAAACGGCAGCGGCAGCCGGCGCGGATCCCGGCGAGCCGCTCAATCGGCTGAAGGAGTTCCTGGTCCCGCTGGTGGCCTGCGCGATAAGCGTCTATTGCTGGCTGATCGGCGCCGCCAAGCTCCTGCTGGAGCAGGATGCGTGGTTGTTCGGCCTTGTCGTGCTGCTCGTGGGTACGGCGGCTACACCGGTCTGGCTCAGGGCCTTGAGGAAATCTGCCGTGTAGACAAGGCGTCGGAACCGCTGTCGCCCGTGAGACGGGCTGCTACAGCGATGCATCTGCATTTGTGTCATATTTTCGATCAGCTCACACAGACGGCTGGCGAGATTCCCCATGCTTCGACAAATCGTGCTCCGCGATCCCGCCGCGGCACAATGGCTATTCTTTCGGTCGCCGGTCGAAGTGCTGATGGCCGAAAGACCGACTGACGTGCCGGAAATCATCGCCGAGGCCGAACGGCGGGTGCAGGAGCACGAGCTTTACGCAGCCGGCTTCGTCACCTATGAAGCGTCCCCGGCATTCGACAACGCGTTCGTAACGAAGGCCGGTGCGGTGCTCCCGCCGGCCTGCTTCGGCTTGTTCGCGACACCTCGGAGCACGCAGCGCCTGGAGGACGCAATTCCGCCGGCGGCTCACGAGCCCTGGCGAATGTCGGTGGAGCGGGACGACTATCGCCGCGCGATCGCCGCGATCCGGGAGCAGATCGCGCTCGGTAACACCTACCAGGTCAACTTCACTGTGCGCCAGCGCGCGAGCGGCATTCGCGACCCCTGGGCCTTGTTCGCAAACATCGCCGCTGATGCGCCGTACGCCGCCTTCATTGAATGCGAGGATCATGCAATCGTTTCGGCGTCGCCCGAACTCTTTTTTCACCTCGATGGCGATCGGTTGACCTGCAAACCGATGAAAGGCACGGCCGCGCGCGGCCTGACGCTGGAAGCCGACAACAGGCAGCGGGAGGCACTGCGGGAGTCGGAGAAGAACCGGGCGGAAAACGTCATGATCGCGGACATGCTCCGAAACGACATGGGACGAGTCGCGGTGCCCGGAACGGTAGTCCCCGGCGCAATGTTCGATATCGAAAAATACCCGACGGTGTGGCAGATGACATCCACTTTGACGGCATCCACCCGCGCGTCCGTCGGTGCGATTTTCGCAGCACTGTTCCCCTGCGCTTCGGTGACGGGAGCGCCGAAGGTCGCCAGCATGCGGTTGATCGCGGCGCTCGAGAAATCACCGCGGGAAATCTACACCGGCGCGATCGGCTTCATGGCACCGGCACGTAAGGCTCGCTTCAGCGTCGCGATACGCACTGCCTGGATCGACCGGCGCACCCGACAGGGCACCTACGGCGTCGGCGGCGGAATCGTGTGGGACTCGGATGCCGACGGGGAATACGCAGAGTGCCTCGACAAAGCGAAGGTGCTGTCGGCCGGTGCACGCCGCCGCGGCTTTCGCCTGCTGGAAAGCCTCCTGTGGACGCCCGGCGAGGGTTGGTTCCTGCGGGACGAGCATTTGGGGCGGATGAGAGATTCGGCAGCGTACTTCGATTTTCCTTTCGACCTCGAAGCGGCGAAACGCGAAATCGACCGGTTCGCGCGGGAACTCCCCGCCCGCCCCTGCAAGGTCCGCGTGCAACTGCACCGGGAGGGCAGGCTTACGCTCTCGCACGACGAACTGGCGGATGCGCCCTCCGGTTCGATGCTGCGGCTGGCGATGGCGCGGGAGCCGGTCGATAAAAGCGATCCGTTCCTGTATCACAAGACGACCGAACGGAGCGCCTTCGACCAGGCGCGACAGGGCGTAGGCGAATGCGACGACGTGCTGCTATGGAACCGGGAGCGCGAGATCACGGAGTCCACCATCGCCAACGTCGTCGTGCGGCTGGGTGGCCGACTGCTGACGCCACCCGTGGAATGCGGGCTGTTGCCCGGAACGTTTCGTGCGAAGCTGCTCCGCGAGGGCAGCATCGCCGAAGCTAAAGTTTCGCTGGAGCAGCTCGATCAGGTGGAGGAGATCTTCCTCGTCAACTCGGTACGCGGCTGGATGCCTTGCCGCCTCGTTCCGGACCCCCGTGCCCCCGAACGGCCGCTTACTGGCGGAAGATCCAGAGCAGGAGGCTGACCACCGCGCTGGCCAGAATCATCGTGGTGATGGGCACGTAGATCTTCAGGTTCGGCTTGTCGATGACGATGTCGCCCGGCAAGCGGCCGAGCGGCAGCTGGCTGAGCCAGGGCCAGAGCAGCCCCGCGACCAGGACCACCACACCGATGACGATCAGCGCGCGCTGCATGGCTGGCTACTTGCGCGCGTAGTGGTCCTCGAGCACCTGCGCGACGCAGCAGGTCAGCCGCTTGCCGGTGGCGATGTGCAGGAACTCGTTCGGGCCATGCGCATTCGCGTTCGGGCCCAGCAGGCCGGTGACGAGGAACTGTGCCTCCGGAAATTTCTCGCCCAACATACCCATAAAAGGAATGCTGCCGCCGGTGCCCATGTACATGGACGGCTCACCGAAGAACGCCTCGGAGGCACGCTGCATCGAGGATTCCAGCCAGCCGGCCACGGCAGGCGCATTCCAGCCCCCCATGGTCGACTCTGCACGGAAGCGAATGCGTGCGAAGGGCGGCGGGTCGGCTTCGAGCGCCTGCTTCACAGCGTCGGCCGCCGCTTGCGGATCTGCCGTCGGGGGCAGCCGGAACGACAGCTTGAGCGTGGTGCCGGGTAGCAATACGTTGCCGGCGTTGACCAGCGCAGGGAGGCCGTCCGCGCCGGTGACGCTCAAGGTCGGCCTCCAGGTGTTGGCGAGCAGCAGTTCCAGGGGCGCTTCGGCCGGTGACGCGCTGTCGTCCACCCACGGGAACCGCCGCCACACCGAATCGCCCAGCACCTCCGCTGCCAGCCGCGCCTGTTCCATGCGCTGCTCCGGCACTTCGCTGTGCAACGCGTCCAGCACGATCTTGCCGCTTGCTTCATCCTCGATTCGGCTGAGGAGGCTGCGCAAGATCCGGAAGCTCGACGGGACCACCCCGCTCGCGCTGCCGGAATGCACGCCTTCCCGCAGCACCTCTACGTTCAGCGTGCCGACGAGATTGCCGCGCAGTGACGTGGTGCACCAGAGCTGGTCGTAATTGCCGCACTCGGCGTCGAGGCAGACCACGAGACTCGGCGAGCCGATCCGGTCTTCCAGTTCCTCGATGTAGTATGGAAGGTCGAAGCTGCCGCTTTCCTCGCAGCCTTCGATGATGACGACGCAGCGCGCATGCGGGACCCCCTGTTCCTGCAGCGCCCGGATCGCCGTCAGCGAGCCGAACACAGCGTAGCCGTCGTCCGCGCCGCCGCGGCCGTACAGCTTTCCGTCCCGGATGACGGGCTTCCAGGGGCCCAGGTCATCGGCCCAGCCGCTGAATTCCGGCTGCTTGTCGTAATGGCCGTACAGCAGGACGACGTCGTCCGACTGGCCCGGTATTTCGATGAACAGGAGCGGTGTTCGGTCCTTCAGCCGCACGATCTCGACCGCCATGCCTTTGATCGGCTGCTTTCGGCACCAGTCGGCGAGCAGCGTTGCCGCGCGTTCCATGTGCCCGTGCTGCGCCCAGCCAGGATCGAAGGTCGGCGATTTGTTCGGTATGCCGATGTACTCGCAGAGTTCCGGGATGATCGAGTCGTCCCATGTCGCGTTTACGAATCCGCTCGTTTCGTTGTTGTTCATGCCGCCAGCCAGCTCACGTGCAGGTAATGGGGCCCGTTAGCCTGAAGGAATCACGTGTCGAACGCAATCGACGAAGGACTGCACGACAGCCGCGGGCGGCGAGGGTCCGCCGCCCGCCGGGCGGGCTTCTGCAAGCCTGTCCCGCAGGGTCAGGAAACGCGATCGACGGCTTCCGTGATGCCGCCGCGCTCCGCGCAGTGCGCGCAACAAAACATCTGGCTGCCCGATTCGATGCCGTGGCCGATGATGCGCGTGCTGCAGTGGTCGCATACCGGGGCCAGGGCCTGGATCGCGCATTCGAAGGAATCGAACGTATGGCTCTCGCCTTGCATCTGCACGATGAAGGACTTGTCGTAGTCGTTGCCGCAGGTTTCGCAAGTGGACATAGGGTCTCTCCTGATGATGGCGCCCGGATTCAGGCGCTGCTGCCTTCGGCGGGGTGCCCGGCCACCCGCCAGTCACTCATGCCGCTCTGGCATCCGTCTGCCTTCTTTTACCGGTGCTTCCCCTTTGCGGAGGCAATATCCGTACCAGCCGACCCCTATGACGCGGGAGAGCCCGCATGCAAGCGAATCGAACAGCATCGCCCGCTCTGCGGGCTCCTGCTGCCCGCGTGCAAGAATTACATCGAAGCTACCGGCTGCCGGTGAGGCCGCGATAGAGGGTGCGCGTCATCCTTTCGGTATCGATGAATTCCCAGCTCCAGTCGGCATCGTACCGTCCGAGCGGATTGGCCGCGATGACCGCGTCTTCGGATTTGCCTTCGTCGATCAGCTGCATGACTCGCCCGCGCGCATCGACCAGCATGGCGTGAGCTGCCTCGAGGTCCGCTTTGCCGGCCAGCGGGCCATGTCCCGGAATGATGCGCGTGTCCGCTCCCGCCTGCGCGAGGATTTCCTGCTGCGCCGCGATATAACCGTCGACGCTGCCGCCGGACCCGAGGTCGATAAAAGGGAACAGGCCGTTGAAGAAGATGTCGCCCGTGTGAATCACGTCCGCCTCCCGAAAATGGATTACTGCGTCGCCGTCGGTATGGGCGTGCTCGAGGTGGAACACGAAGGCTTCGTGCCCGTTCAGGTGAAAGGTCACGGCGTCCGAGAACGTAATTTCCGGCATGGCGTCTTTCCCCGCCGGGCCGCCGTCGGCGGTCGCCGATCCGTCCAGCAGGCGCTGCCAGATATTGTCGTGGCCGATGATCGTGGCACCGCTCGCGTGCACGGCCGCATTGCCCCCGATATGGTCGCCGTGCACGTGAGTGTTGACGACGAAATCCACCGGCACGCCGGCGATGTCGTTCACCGCCGCCAGCATCTCTTCGGCCAGGGGTTCGATGCCGTCGTCGATGAGTACGGTGCCGTCCTCGCCGGTGAGCAGCCCGAGATTTCCGCCGATGAAGCCGCCGTCGCCCTCCAGCATGTAGAGACCGGGAGCAAGCTCCGTGGACTTGAAGGAGATTCCGGCTGGCTGGGCTCCCGCCGGTCCGGCGGTGAGCAAAGCCATGCTCACAGCGGCCAGCGATGCGACAGTCGTGCAGTGTTTCATGTGAAGCCCCTCTTTTATTGTTGGAGTCAGGCTGTAGGACCGGCCTCACGGCGACCCGGCCCGGACGCCGGTGAGACGGGCTCGTGCAGCGGCCGGGCACCGGCCATTGTCGCCCGCGCTGGCCACTCCTACAAGACGGCGGCGGCCACACGAGGCGGCGTTACATGGACCTCGTTTCGTTGCGGCGGGCGCTCATGCGCACGTTCCTGCGTTCTTCCGCGGCGGCGTAGCGCCGCTTCTCGGCATCGGTTTCGGGCAGCACGAGCGGCACCTGGATCGGGTGCCCCTCGCTGTCCAGGCCCACGAACGTCAGGTAGGCGGAGACGACGTGGCGCGTCTGGCCGTCCCGCGGATCTTCCGTGATGACCTTGACGCCTATCTCCATCGAACTGTTCCAGGCACGATTCACTTTCGCTTTCACGATCAGCGTCTCGCCCGCGCGCGCCGGCGAGATGAAGTGCAGGCTGTCGATCGCCGCCGTCACGCAGGTGAGCCCGGTGTGGCGCTCCGCCACGATCAAAGCGGTCCGGTCGCAAAGCCCCATGACCAGCCCGCCGAACACCGTGCGTTCGGAGTTGAGGTCGTTCGGGAAGATCTTGTAGACGTTGTCCTCGACGGCCGATGCGGCCGGCCGTTTGCCGGGTCTATTCATGTCTGCTCCTGTCCAGGGCATGGCTGACGAGACGCCGGGTAAACCACTCGCGCAGGGATGCGGGGCGCTCCAGGTCCAATCTCGCCAGCGCCCCTTCTGTAGCCGGGCCAGGCTTGTGTACCAGCGCAGCCGCGGCCGTGCGGAGCTTGGGCCAGCTCCCCGACGTGTGGTTCTTCAGCCAACCGAGCGCGGCCGCCAGCTCTCGCTCTACCGGCGTCAGGTCGGAGCCGAGCGGGTAGGGCGGGAAGTGCTCCGAATACGCACGGAACGCGCTGCGAAGCGCGGCGGGCGCATTGCCGGACGCGCTCGCGGGTATGGTGAAGTCCCTGCCGATCTTCCGCGCCGCTTTCGCGCGGGCGAGAAGCTCGGCCTGGAACGCACTGTCCGCGATGTTCAACAGCGAGGCAATCACCGCCTCGTCGGGCTGGCCGCGCGTATCCGCGAGCCCGTACTCGCAGGCATAGACGTCTCGATAGTGGCGCGGCACGGTCGTGTGGCCGTAATTCCAGACGATGTTGGATTTTGCCATGCCTTCGTGAATCCGGCGGCTGCCGAACATCAGGATCGACTGTCCGTCCTCCAGCGCGTGCGCCATGCGCACGAAGTCGAACTGTCCGCCGACACCGCTGACGACGCGGCCGTCTTCGAGGCCGTCGGATACCGCCGCGCCGAGGAGTGTCACCATCATGATCTCGTTGACGAAACGCCCGTTGCGGCGCTGTCGCCGCTTCGCCTTTTCGTCACCGTAAAGGCTGTTGACGAAGGAGATGCTCGACATCGCGATCCGCCGTCGCCGCTCCTCGGGCAGCGCTTTCAACGCCGCGTAGAAGCTGCTCGACCCGAGGAAGAAACCGGCGTGCAGCAGCGTGCCGTCCGGATCATCGGCGCCGCGGGTGATGAGGCCGGCTGCGAATAATGCGTAGACGGCATCGCTCAGGAGCTCGGTGGAGGCGTACAGGCCCTCCCGGAAGGGAGCGGTTTCCAGCGGCAGGTCGGGCCGGCGCCCGGAGGCGGGGCCGCCGGGCAGCCGTTGCAGAACCTCCCGGAACACGTCCGGCTCACGATGCCTGAGCACCAGGCAATGCGCCAGCGCTTCGCTCAACGAGCCGATGCCGAGCTGCAGCGTGCCGCCGTCGGGCACCAGGCTCGCAACGTGCATCGCCGTGGCGAAGTCACGATCGCTCACCGCGCGCCGCGGCAGGCCGAACAGCGGGTAGTGGCCATCGCCGGAGGCGAGCACGAAGTCGAACCGCGACGCTTCGAGCTCGGCGTCGCCGAAAAGGTAAGGCATGCGTTCATTGACTTCGCCGACGAAGGCGACGGGCTCGCCCGCCGCGCGCCGCGCATCGATCGCGGGCAGGAGATCGAGCGTGACTTCCGGGTTGGAGCCGAGGCTGTAGCTCTCACCGCCGCCCGCCGGCGGCGCGACCAGCTGGCCGATGACATTGACGCCGAGTTTCAGCAGCTCGCCGGCGACCTGCGTGTAGTTGAGGCTGGTATAGGATTGCTGCGCCGTCGCGTTGCCAAGGTAGGAACCCGGCCGGAAGTAGAACTCCCGTACACGGATATTCGCCGGCAGGGACTGCCGGCGCACCGCGTCCGCGAAATGGAGCCGCGGCCAGCCACCCCACAGCCGCTTCGCCAGCGGCTCCAGGAAGCGCCTCTCGAGGTCGCTGCGGGGCTCCGGCGGGTGCAGCGTCAGCGCGGTGAAGATCGTCAGCGAGATCGAAGGGTCGCGTTCCGCGCGCTCGTACAGCGCGTTGGCGAAGTGGACCGCTTTGCCGATGCCGACGGGGAGTCCCAGTACGATCTCGTTACCGATGGCAGAGACGACGGCGTCGGCGAGTTTACCCGGGGAGTCGAAGTACTGTGTCATGGCGGAGCGTCACTGCGGCGGCCCGTAGTGTAAACCAGATCACAGTTCGAACTGAGGCGAGCGCCGCCGAGGCGAATCCGTGTCTCAAAAACGAGGCCTGAATCGCGGGCCGCTGCGGTCGGTGAGAGACCGGTCACGCAGCGGCCGTGCATAAACATCCGATCATGGTGCCGTATGCCGCAACCTCACAGCAACGTCGTTCCCTTCCCCCTGCACCAGCGGGACATGCAGGGCTGCCCGCATTGCGGCAAGCGCACGAGCGTCTGGCGCATCGGCCGCCTCGTCTGGGGGTTTTGCGAACCGCACGAAGTGCGCTGGGTCGCGGCCGACCTGAAACGCATCCCCGCCGGCACGCTGGATCGCGCGCAGTTGCGCAAAGGCCTCGAATTCCTTGCCTCGTTCGACGAAGTCTCTCGCTGATCGGCCGTTGACTGGCTGGAGAGTGCGTTCCTTACGGCGGATTCCGGGCATCAGCGGGGGGCCTTTGGGGAATGGCTCCCCCCGGGACCTTTGGTCCCTCCGGTCCGCTTTATTTCCGCCAAAGGCATCCCCCGGTCCCCG
>DATABW010000095.1:0-4596 GCA_036259375.1 Woeseiaceae bacterium | reverse complement strand
GGAAGGCGGCCTGCGCTGGAACGCATTCGACCACGAAACGTTGGCACACGGTCTGTACACCACCGGAGGCACCGTATCGGTTACCGGCATCGGCGGGCTGACGCTCGGTGGGGGCCTGGGCTGGCTCATGCGCAAGCACGGCTTGACCTGCGACAACCTGGTCGGCGCGGAGGTGGTGACCGCTGACGGACGTCTCCTGTCAGCGAATGCCTCGGAGAACAGCGACCTGTTCTGGGCGCTGCGCGGCGGCGGCGGCAACTTCGGCGTGGTCACCGCGTTCGAATATCGACTGCACGATGTCGAGCCGATTGTCGGCGGCCTCGCCGTGTATCCCGGCGATCGCCTGAAAGACATGCTGCATTTCTACCGTGACTTCACTGCGAACGCGCCGGATCATGTCGAGACGCAGGCCGGCGCGATGATCGGCCCACCCGGCACTCCGGTGGAAGGCCGGGTTGCCGGCTGGATGGCGATCTGCCACAGCGGCCCGCAGGGCGAGGGCGAACGGGTCGTCGCACCCCTGAAGGAATTCGGGCCGCCGGTGATGGATTTCATCGGGCCGACGTCGTATTCGGCCCTCCAGACGATGTTCGACGCGGGCATGGCGATCACGACCCGCAATTACTGGCGCTCGAGCTTCATGCAGGAACTCGGCGACGATGTGCTGGACTCCCTCGTCGATCATGCGCCCGACATGCCACGACCGGGCACGCTCCTGCTGATCGAGCACCTGGGCGGCGCCATCGGCCGCGTCGGCGAGCGTGAAACGGCGTTCGCGAACCGCGGCGCCGACTACAACGTGTCGGTGCTGTCGAGCTGGCTCGAGCCGGAATCGGACGAGCGGCACATTGCGTGGACGCGACAATTCGGAGACGAGCTGAATTCGTTTTCAACGGGCGGTGCGTACGTGAACTACATGGCGAACAGCGAAGATCCGGCCGCCGTCCGGTCAGCGTACGAGGCCAACTTCGAGCGACTCGTCGCGGTCAAGCGCAAGTACGATCCGGACGACTTCTTCAATCCCGGCGCAATCCTCCAGCGCTGAAGGGACCGGGAGCTGAGCCTTAAATCCACTTCCTCCAGCGAAAGAACACTCCCATCCCGATGCCGGCCAGGACCATGGCGATCACCGAAACCGCAAACCCGTAAGGCGCCTCCGTCCCCGGCAGCCCCGCCACGTTCATGCCGAGCAACCCGGTCAGAAAGGTCAACGGCAAGAAAATCGCCGCGACGACCGATAAAAGGTACATGCGCTGGTTCTGCTCCTGCGCGACGCGGTTCAGCAGTTCTTCCTGCGTCACGAGAGCCCGCTCGCGCGCCAGGTCGAGATCCTCGAGATGCCGCGTCAGGCGGTCCGTCTCCTCGCGGAGTTCCTGGCTTTCCAGATCCGTCAGGACGCCGCCCGGCTGCCGGTAAAGGCGATCGAGGGCATCCCGCTGGGGTGCCAGGAAACGCCGGATCGACGCGGTCTGGCGCCGCAGGTCGGCAAGCTGCGCCCGCAAGCCGCCGACGTCGCCGTGCTGGATCTCCATCTCGATGCTGTCGGTCTCGTCTTCGATCTGTTCGACGACGTGGCCGATGCGATCGGTGAGTTTCCCTATGAGGAACACGAGGAAACGGCCGCTGGACGTCGGACCGGAGCCGGTGTCGAGCGCACCGCCGACATCGCTCAGCGAAAGAATCGGCCGGCGGTGGGAGGTGATGATGCGCTCGCGCTCGAGCCAGATGCGGACTGCCACCATGTCTTCGGGATCGGCGCCGGGGTTCAGGTTCACGCCGCGGACGACGATGAGCAGGCCCGATTCGACGGCCAGGGAGCGCGGTCGCGTCTCCCCTGCAAGAAGGCTGTCGATTACGGTACGCCCGAGCTTCGCCTCGTTGCGCAACCACGCGCGGCCGGCCGCGTCATTGATATCGAGATCGACCCACAGCGTTCCTTGCGCAGCGGCGGTCCACCCATGCAGCCCGGCGTCATCCAGGTGCGTGCTGTTGCCGCGCCCGTCCAGCACGCGGGCGGAAATGCCCGGCATGCGGCCGGTGCTCACGAACGTCCGGCCTCTGGCTGGTTTTCCCGCAGCAACCGCACCTCCAGCGGACCGAGGCCGTCGAGGTGCACGTCGCGCTGCGGGAAGGCGATGACGATGGAATTGTCGCGAAACAACTCGTCGATCCGGAACCTGATATCACTGCGAATCTGGCGCTGTTGCCGCTGATCGGACAGCTCTGCCCAGAAGTAGGCTTCGAACACCATAGCGTTGTCGCCGAAGTCCTCGAGTACGACGACGGGCTCCGGCTCCTGCAAAACATTGGCCGTCTCGGCCAACGCTTGCCGGATCAGTTCGGCAACTTTCTTCGCCGGAGAACCGTAGGCCACCCCAACCCGCACGACGCTTCTTATGCGGCGGTCCACCAGGGTCCAGTTCACGACGGTGCGCTCGAGCATATGGCTGTTCGGAACCAGCATGTGTACACCGTCGACTCGTCGTATACGCGTCGAGCGGTTTCCGATGCGCTCGACTGTTCCGCTGGCCGAGTCGATTTCCACGAAATCGTCGATGCGTACCGGCCGCTCCCACATCAATATCCAGCTGCTGATGAAGTTGTTGATGATGTTTTGCGCACCGAAGCCCACGCCGATCGCGATGGCGCCGGACACGAATGCAAAAGCGGTCAGCGGTATCCGCAGCAGGCTGAGCGCCATCATCCCGACGATGGCGAGCAACACGTAGAAGACGATCCGTTGCAGCGCGTGAACGGCGTCCGGCCTTAGATGCGTACCCTCCAGTCGGCGCCGGATGGTGCGCTCTACGAGCCGGCTGGCGAGATAGCCCCCGGCAAGAAGAAGCAAGACGAGCACGAGCTGGCCCACTTCGATCGTGTTGTTTTCCCCGAGCTTCAGTAAGGGAAAAGCCCAGATCTCCCTGGCGCGGTCCCACACGGCGTTCAACGCTCCAGCCCGTCGAGACTGGCCGGCACCGGGCCACGTTCTGCGTTCTTGTAAATCCTGGCCCCCTCCAGCCGTTCTCGATCTCTTAACCCCCGGTGGCGGGAGAACGACAACTATATGTCGCCGTGCCGGTAAAACAAAGCACGCCGGCAGCTACGGCGAACTCCGAAGGCGTCGCCACATTTCGACATAGTCCGTCCAGAAATCCACCAGATTGCGCCGCTACAAATCACCGACGTGCAGGAGCGATGGGCGGTGGCATGAAAGCAGGCAACCCGAACTGGAAGACCTGGCGGGACTTATTTGCGGCACGCAGCGGGCGACCCTTGCCCGGCCTGGACGATCCGCGGGACTACTCGGACGTGCCGGCCTCCGTAGCGCGCTCGCTCGCCATATTTCAACTCGGCGAATCGGGCGGCGGGACGGTCATTGAACAGGCGCGAAACAGCGGGCTCGCGGCAGCCGGCGACAGTTATGCCGACGCAATGCAGCTCTTCGTCGCGGAAGAGCATCGTCACGCCGCAATACTGGCAGTGTGCGTGCGCAGGCTCGGCGGCACCCTGGTTCGCCGCAACTGGACGGCCGGCCTGTTCGTCTTCGCGCGGCGTCTGCTCGGCCTGCGGCTCAAGGTCACGGTCCTGCTGGCCGCCGAAGTCGTCGGCATCTGCTACTACCATTCGCTTGCTACCCGGCTGCCCGCCAGCGACCTGCGGTGCCTGCTCGAGCAAATCGCCAATGACGAACGTTCACACCTGCGCTTTCACTGCGACTTTTTGCGAACCGAGGCACGAGGTCCGGGTGGACGCCTGCTGTTTACCGCCGTGTGGCGACTGACGATGCTGGCCGCGGCGGTCGTCACGCTGGTCGATCATCGCGCAGCGCTTCGGGATCTCGGGTTGCCGTTGGCCGGCGTCTGGCGGCGCTGGAGGGTCTACAGCCGGCTTGCAGAGAGGCTTGTAACGGGCAGGAACGCCGGGTCGGGCTTCTCAGCAGCTCATGCGCCTATAATTGGCCATGGAAATGCCGGAACCGGTTATTGAAGAGCTCAGGCTAGCCAAGGAACTCCTCGAGAGTCCGGGCCTGGCGGCCAGGATCAGCGATGCGCTCGGAACGCCGGTCGAAAAAGGCATGCGCCTGCTACCGGGTAAGTGGAACGCTGCGGTAGTCGACATCACACGGAAGTCCATCGAGTCGGCGCTCGAGATCGCACTCTGGAGCCTGGAGCGTAACCGGATACGGGCACCGGCAACCCAATGGCATAAGCTGGCGGTCGGAGCGACGGGAGCTGCCGGCGGCGCTTTCGGACTGGTGGCGCTCGCCATCGAGCTGCCGGTGTCCACGACGATAATGCTGCGCTCGATTGCCGCGATCGCTCGCGACGAAGGCGAGGACCTGTCAGCCCCGGAAGCCCGGGTGCAATGCGTCCAGGTGCTCGCCCTCGGAGGAAGATCGCACGAAGACGATGCCGCCGAAACAGGGTACTTCGCAGCCCGCGCCGCAATGGCCCGGGCAGTATCCGATGCAGTGAGGCACGTGGCGGAGAGAGGCATCGGCCACAGCGGAGCGCCTGCCATCGTGCGATTGATCAGCGCAGTCGCATCGCGGTTTTCCGTCAACGTGACTGAAAAGGCAGCGGCACAAGCCGTGCC
>DATABW010000094.1:0-1592 GCA_036259375.1 Woeseiaceae bacterium | reverse complement strand
ATCCGACTTCAACGTGCCGCTCGCCGCCTCCGAGCAGATGTACCAGGCGCTCAGGAGCCTTGATGTGCCCACCGGACTCGTCATTTACCCGGACCAGTATCATTCGCTGACCCGGGTGAGCTTCCAGCACGACAAGCGCAGGCGCTACCTCGAATGGTATGACCGGTACCTCAAATGAGCGAGAGCCATCTCTTTTACCAGCAGGCCGGCCGTCGCCCCCGGCTCGAGCGGGCAGAAGGCATTTACCTCTGGGACGTGCATGGCAAGCGCTATCTCGACGGCTCGAGCGGCGCCATGGTCTCGAACATCGGGCATTCCAATCCCCGCGTGCTCGCGGCGATGAAGCAGCAGATGGACAGGTCGACGTTCGCCTACCGCCTGCACTTCGAGAACGATCCCGCCGAGGAGCTGGCCTCGCTGATGGCGTCGCTGATGCCGCCGGGGCTCGACCGGATATTCTTCGTGTCGGGCGGGTCCGAGGCTATCGAGAGCTGCCTGAAGCTTGCCCGCCAGTATGCCGTCGTGACCGGCCAGTCGAGTCGCTGGAAAGTCATCTCCCTCTATCCTTCGTACCACGGCTCGACACTCGGTGCTGCCGCCGTAACCGGCATGCAGCAGTTCGTCGAGCCATTCCGCGACATGATCCGCGTCATGCCGAAAATCCCGGCTGCCACCTGTTACCTCGACCGGGACGCTCTGAGCCATGAAGAGCGCGGCGAGCGCTACGCCGAGTACCTGCGCGAAGAGATCGAACGGCAAGGTCCGGAAACCGTGCTCGCGTTCGTCATGGAGCCTGTCGGCGGCGCATCGACGGGCGCCCTGGTGCCGCCCGACTCCTGGTTTGCCCGCATCAGGCAGATTTGCCGGGAGTACGGCATCCTGCTGATCGCGGACGAAGTGATGACCGGCGCGGGCCGCACCGGCCGCTTTCTCGCTTCCGAATGGTGGGACCTCGAGCCGGACATCATCGCCGTGGCCAAGGGTTTCGGCGCCGGCTATGCGCCGCTCGGGGCGATGGCCGCCCGCGGCAAAATCGTCAACGCGATCCTGGACAACGGCGGCTTCGCGCACGGCTACACCTATGCCGGCAATCCCCTCGCTTGTGCTGCGGGCTTAGCGGTCCTGCAGGAACTGACGGAACAGAACCTCGTCGAGAACGCCGACCGGCAGGGACGCAAGCTTCGCGCCCGGCTGGAAGGCCTCATGGACCGCTATCCGTTCATCGGGGACGTGCGCGGCAAGGGCCTGCTGCTTGCGTTCGAGCTGGTGCGGGATAAAGATTCCATGCAGCCGCTCGACCCCGCGTTGAACGCGCACCTGGCGCTGGTCGACGAAGCGTATCGTCGCGGCCTGATCATTTATTCGCGGCGCACCCGCGGCGGCCTTGTGGGAGATCACTTCATGGTATGTCCGCCGCTGATCATCACCGATGCACAGCTCGATGAAGTGATGGAACTGCTCACCGCGAGCATCGACGCGTGGGCGGGGTCGGCGGGATTGCCGCAGTGAGCAAGGTCATCATTACCTGCGCGGTCACGGGCTCGATCCATACGCCCACCATGAGCCCGCACCTTCCGGTGAGCAGTTCCATC
>DATABW010000093.1:0-9261 GCA_036259375.1 Woeseiaceae bacterium | reverse complement strand
GCGAGAGCAGTACTTACGAATGGCCGTTGCTGGACGAAAACGACGCGGTCGCGCTCTGCTACACCTCGGGGACCACCGGCGATCCCAAGGGCGTGCTCTACAGCCATCGCTCGACCGTGCTGCATGCCTACGCCGCCGTGGCGCCGGATGTGCTGAATCTGTCCAATCGGGATTGCGTGCTGCCCGTCGTGCCCCTGTTTCACGTCAATGCGTGGGGCATACCTTATTCCGCCTTGATGGTGGGCGCGAAGCTGGTGTTCCCCGGTTCGAAGATGGGCGACGGTGAAACGCTCTACAACCTGATGGAATCGGAGCGCGTGACCACCGCGCTGGGTGTGCCCACGGTCTGGTCCGCGCTGCTCCAGTACGCGGCAAAGACGGGCAAAAAGCTGGAATGCCTGCAGCGGACCTGCATCGGCGGGGCGGCCGTTCCCGAATCCATGATCCGGGAGTTTCGCGACCGGCACGGCGTGGTCGTGCACCAGGGCTGGGGGATGACCGAGATGAGCCCGCTCGGCACCTACAATACCCTGAAGGCCGGCCTGGAGTCCCTTTCGGACGACGAGATCGTGAAGATCCAGGCCAAGGCCGGGAGGGGCATCTTCGGCGTCGAGATGAGGATCGTCGATGACGACAACAAGGAGCTGCCCTGGGACGGCAAGGCGTTCGGCGCCCTGCAGGTCCGCGGCCCCTGGATCTGCAGCGATTACTTCCGACTCGAAGGGAGCAGCGAGAGCCACAAGGCCGACGGCTGGTTCGATACCGGTGACGTGGCAACCATCGACCCGCAGGGCTACGTGCAGATCACCGATCGCACGAAAGACGTGATCAAGTCGGGCGGCGAATGGATCAGCTCCATCCAGCTCGAGAACACGGCTGTCGCTCATCCTGCCGTGCAGGAGGCGGCGGTCATCGGCGTCGCTCACGAGAAGTGGACGGAACGGCCGCTACTGATCGTCGTCAGGAAGGCCGATGAGCAACTCGACCGCGAAGCAATGCTGGCCTGGTTCGACGGCAAGGTGGCAAGCTGGTGGGTGCCGGACGACGTCGTCTTCGTCGACGAGATCCCGCACACCGCGACGGGCAAGATCAAGAAGACGGAACTCCGGTCCCGGTTCAGCGATTACCGCCTGCCGGCAGGGCGCGAGGCGAGTCATGGCTGAAGCTTCCCGCCTTTACGGAATGAAGGCGATCGTTACCGGCGCCGCCAGCGGCATCGGCGAAGCGATTGCGCGTACTTTCGTCAAACACGGCGCAGAGGTACTGGCGGCGGACGAACCCGGTTCGGGCATAGACGCCACCTTCCGCCGCTTGTCGGGCGTCACCGCTCTGGCCATTGATCCCGGGGCGCCGACCATGGCCGCAAAGCTGACCCAGGCGGCCCTCGACGAACTCGGCGGCGTGGACATTCTCGTGAACAACTACGCCTGCGACAGTGCGGCGCCGGCCGATCCCGCGGCCGCGCTCGAGCGCCTGCTGCAGCAGATTACAGAGACCTCGGATGCCGCCCTGCCGCTGCTCAAGCAGAGCCCGGCCGGGCGGGTCATCAACATCGGCTGCCTCCGAAGCGCCTTCGGTCCCGACGGCGAGGCCGCTCTCGCTGCGTCGGAGGAAGGACTCGCCGGTCTCACGGCCCGCCAGGCAGCCGAATTCGGAGGGCACGGCATCACCGCCAATTACCTCCAGCCGGGCGCGATCATGACGCCGCAGAGCCGCGCCGTGTTCGACGCCGACAAGGCATTCCGCGATCGCTGCATCCGAAGCTCCGCCGCGAAGCGGCTCGGAGAACCGCTGGACGTGGCCAAGGTGGCCCTGTTCCTGGCTTCGGGCGATTCGGTGTTCGTCAGCGGCACGCGAATAGCCGTGGACGGCGGCGCGATGCCGGAACCTGCGGGCGACTGAGTCGCCCAGGCCAGACGATGAACCCCGTTCTTGCCGATCTCCTGACGCTTCTGCGCCTGGAACGCATCGAGGACAACATCTTTCGCGGTGAAAGCCGCGACATCGGCGGCGACCAGGTGTTCGGCGGCCAGGTCGTCGGGCAGGCCCTGTCCGCCGCGCATCATACCGTGGAGGTAGGCGAGCGCATCGCGCATTCCCTGCACGCGTATTTCCTGCGTCGCGGCGACGTGCGCGCGCCCATCGTCTACGAGGTGGACCGCGCCCGGGACGGCGGCAGCTTTTCCGTGCGCCGGGTCGTGGCAATACAGCACGGGCGGCCGATCCTGAACCTCGCCGCTTCGTTTCACAAACGCGAGGACGGCCTGGAGCACCAGGCGGAGATGCCGGCTGTCGCCGGTCCGGAAGGCCTGCCGGACGTGACGCAGGTGTCTCCCGAAGTGCTCGAACGCTTGCCGGAAAAGCTGCGCCGCTACCTGCTCGAGAAGCGCCCGTTCGAATTCCGCCCCGTGCGCCCGATCGATTTCAAGCAGCCTTCAGTGCAGCCGCCGGTCAAGCACCTCTGGATCCGGGCGGTAGACCGGCTGCCGGACGACATCAGCCTGCACCAGAACCTGCTGGCTTACGTCTCGGATTACGAACTCCTCGGCACCTGCATCCTCCCGCACGGTGTTACCTTCGGGCAGGGCAACCTGCAGATGGCAAGTCTGGACCACGCTTTGTGGTTTCATCGTCCGTTCCGGGTCGACGACTGGCTGCTGTATGCCTGCGACAGTCCCAACGCCTCGGGCGCTCGGGGGATGGCGCGTGGGCAGCTCTTCACCCGCGACGGCACTCTCATCGCCTCGACCGCGCAGGAGGGGTTGATTCGCGTCGTCGAGGAAGGGAATCGGAAGCCGCGGCGGTCGGATCCGCGGCTGCAGGCGTAGACGTCATGCAAACAGGACGACGATGCGAACCATAGGGTTGTTGATCGCTCTCGCCCCGGCGCTGCACGCGTATGCACAGCAGCCTCCCGCGGCAGCCGCCGCCCCGGAACCCGATCCGTGGCTGGCCAAGGTCACGCTCGGGTACCTGGCGACCAGCGGCAATACCGAAAGCTCGAGCCTGAACTCGGGATTCTCCGTCGCCTACGCGTCGGGCGACTGGCAGCATTCACTGGACGGCACCGCCATCAACGCGTCGGAGGACGGGCAAACGACGGCCGAGGCGTATGCGCTGGGCTGGAAAAGCGAGTACAACCTGACGGATACCGACTTTCTGTTCGGCCGTGTGGATTGGCGCCAGGACCGGTTCAGCGGCTATGACCAGCAGCTGTCGGAGACGATCGGTTACGGCCGGCGGCTGATCGATACGGGCGCCCACGTGCTGAACGCGGAAATCGGCGCCGGTGCGCGGCAGTCGGACCTCGCCGATGGCAGCAGCGAAAGCGAAGGAATCCTGCGCGCGGGCCTCGATTACCTTTGGCAGTTCAGCGAAACGGCGCAGTTCACGCAGGTGCTGGCCGCCGAATCGGGCTCCGAAAACACGTACCTGGAATCGGTCAGCGCGTTGACGGCGCGGCTGGCAGGCAATCTCGCCATGGTCGCGTCGTACACGATCAGGAACAACAGCTCGGTGCCCACCGCCACGGAGAACACCGACACTTTCACCGCACTGTCCCTGGAATACGCGTTCTGAATCGCGAACGCGGTCCTGCGGAACGCTATTTCGATTTCGCCTGGTTCGCGACGGCGGCCGTGGCAGCCGCAACGGCTTCGGGATCGCCGAGGAACTCGCGGCGGACGGGCTTCAGCCGGTTGTCGAGAGCGTAGGCGAGGGGAATGCCGGTGGGAATGTTGAACCCGGTGATCTCCTCGTCCGACACCTCGTCCAGCATCTTGACCAGCGCACGCAGGCTGTTGCCATGGGCAGCGATCAGCACGTCCTTGCCGCGCTCCAGTTCCGGCGCGATGAGCTCGTCCCAGCAGGGTTTGACGCGGTCGAGCGTGGTGGCGAGCGATTCCGTCGCCGGGAGGTCCTTGACGCCCGCGTAGCGGGGGTCGTGCCTCGGGTGACGCTCGTCGTCGGGCTCCAGCGCCGGCGGTGCCGTGGCGTAGCTGCGTCGCCACACGTGCACCTGCTCGTCGCCGTATTTCGCCGCCGTCTCCGCCTTGTTCAGGCCCTGCAAAGCGCCGTAATGCCGCTCGTTCAGCCGCCAGTCGCGCACCACCGGGATCCACATGCGGTCCATCTCGTCCTGCATGAGCCACAGCGTGCGGATCGCGCGTTTCAGCACCGAGGTGAACGCGATGTCGAATTCGTAACCGAGCTCGCGCAGGCAGCGGCCCGCATCCACCGCTTCCTTCCGGCCCAACTCCGTCAGGTCGACGTCGGTCCAGCCGGTGAACAGGTTCTTCAGGTTCCAGTCGCTCTGCCCATGGCGGCAGAGCACGAGTTTTCCGGGCATTGCATTTCCTTCTATCGGTTAATTAGAACCCTCCGGGTCCGGCGCCACCAATGTAAATCGCATCAGCTGCTGATCAGTTTGCGCAGTTCCTGCGAGGCCACCGAGAGCACGGCGAAATCGACATCCTGCCGCAGCTTCATCTCCGCCAGGATGGACTGCAGCTTGCGCACGCCGGCCTGGTTCCTGAGCATCCAGCGCTCGAACATCACTTCGGGGCCCGTCTTGCTGCGGCCGCGTATCAGGGCGGCCGCCAGATCGCGGCGGATGCGGTAGAACTCGTCGCGCAGGTTGCTGCGGGCGAGTGCCTGCCAGCGGCCTTCGACGGCAAGATTCTCGACAGCGCGGTGCAGCCAGATGATCCCGAGCTGGTCGCTCAGTGCCGTGTACATGCGGGCCGTTTCGAGCACGTCCTTGCGGTAAATGCGGGCGAGGTCGGCGATGTCGAGGCCGCCGCGCGTAAGCAGCAGGGCGGCCATCTTGCGCGACAGCTTTTCCGGCACGCCGAGGCGGATGTTCTCTTCGGCGACCCGCTTCTGCCGGTCACGGGACGTGCCGGTCACGATACCGATAACGCGGGAGTAGATTGTGGACAGCCCCGGCTTCAGGTGCTCGACGGCCGACACGATGTCGAGTTCATCGCCGAACCGTTCGATCAGCCAGTAGCAGGCATGGCGCAGGATCCGGCTTACCTCGAACATCATCGTCTGCTGAACCGTGGCCGGCACTTCGTTGTCCAGCGACTCGATCGTGCGCCAGATATCGTTCGCCTGCGACACTTCGCGTGCAACGACGTAGGCGCGGGCAATAGTCGTCGTCCTGGCGCCGGTATCCTGCTGCAGCCGCTGGACGAATGCAGGGCCCATGCGATTCACGATATTGTTCGCGATGAGCGTGGCGAGAATCTCGCGGCTCAGGCGATGGCCGGGGATGAGGTCCGGGTAGCGCCGGCGCAGCAGCGGCGGGAAGTAGCGCTGCGGATCGATGCTCAGGAAGTCGTCCAGGCTTTCGCCGGACTCGGTCAGGCCGTCGTACAGGTCGATCTTGGCGTAGCTCAGGATCACCGCAAACTCGGGACGCGTCAGCCCCTGCTTCCGGTGCCGCCGTTCCTCTATCTCCGTCTCCGAAGGCAGGTATTCGAGATCGCGGTCGAGCACGCCGGCTTTCTCGAGGTCGATGATGAGGCGCGCGGACTCATCGAGGCGATCGAAGGCCTGCGCTTCCATCATGCTGATGGATTGCGTCTGCAGGTAGTTGTTGCGCAGCACGAATGCCGCCACGTCGTCCGTCATCTCGGCGAGCATTTTGTTGCGCTGGCTGCGGGTCAGGCCTTTCTCCTTTTCCGCGTCGCGCAAGAGGATCTTGATGTTCACCTCGCGGTCGGAGCTGTCCACGCCGGCGGAATTATCGATGAAATCCGTGTTGATGCGCCCGCCGTTCAGGCTGTACTCGATCCGTGCCCGCTGCGTCAGCCCCAGGTTGCCGCCCTCGCCGACGACCTTGCAGCGCAAATCAGCGGCGTTCACCCTTACGCTGTCGTTCGCCTTGTCCCCGACGTCCGCGTGGCTCTCGGAGCTGGCCTTGACGTAGGTCCCTATACCGCCGTTCCACAGCAGGTCGACCGGCATCTTCAGGATGCTGCGGATGAGCTCCAGCGGCTGCATCGCCAACTTGTCGGTATCGAGCAGCCGGCGCGCTTCCTTGCTCAGCTTGATCTGCTTTGCCTGGCGCGAAAACACGCCGCCGCCTTTGGAGATCAGCTCTTCCCGGTAATCGGTCCAGCTCGAGCGCTCCATGTTGAACAGCCGCTGCCGCTCCGCGAAGCTCGCTTCCATGTCCGGATCGGGATCGATGAAGATGTGCTGGTGGTTGAAGGCCGCCACGAGCTTGATCCGGTTCGACAGCAGCATCCCGTTGCCGAACACGTCGCCGCTCATGTCGCCGATGCCGGCCGCGGTGAAAGGGTCCGTCTGGACGTTGACGCCCTGTTCGCGGAAATGCCGCTTTACGGCTTCCCAGGCGCCCCGGGCGGTGATGCCCATCTTCTTGTGGTCATAGCCGGCGGAGCCGCCGGAGGCGAACGCGTCATCGAGCCAGAAGCCGTATTCGGCGGAGATGGCGTTGGCGATGTCCGAAAAGGTTGCCGTGCCTTTATCGGCGGCAACCACGAGGTACGGGTCCTCGCCGTCAAGGCGCACGACGTTGGGTGGCGCCACGACCCGGCCATCAATGACGTTGTCCGTCAGGTCGAGCAATCCGCAGATGAATGTGCGATAGCAGGCGATTACTTCCTTCATCACGGCGTCGCGATCGCCGTCGGGCAGGCGCTTCGGCACAAAGCCGCCTTTCGCCCCGGTCGGCACGATAACGGTGTTCTTCACGACTTGCGCTTTCATCAGCCCGAGAACCTCGGTGCGGAAATCCTCCCGGCGATCGGACCAGCGGATGCCGCCGCGGGCGATCGAGCCGCTGCGCAGGTGCAGGCCCTCGACCTCCGGCGAATACACGAAAATTTCGAATTTCGGGCGCGGGCGCGGCGCCTCCGGCAGCCGGCTCGGGTCCAGCTTGATGGACAGATAGCCCTTTCGCTTGCCGTCCTGGTCGACCTGGAAATAGTTGCTGCGCAAGGTCGCGGCGACGGCTCCCGCGAAGGCGCTCAGGATGCGGTCTTCGTCGAGGCTCCGCGCGCGTGCTACGGCGCGCTCGATTGCAGCCAGGACCGCCTCCAGCTTCTCGCACCGCTCGTTCCTGCCGATCCCCGGGTGAAACTGCAGTTCGAACTGGCTGACGAGCTGGCGGGCAAGTCCGGAATGCAGCACCAGCACGTCTTCCATGTAGTTCTGGCTGAACGGGATGCCGAGCTGCGACAGGTATTTCGCGTAACAGCGGACCAGTGCGATCTGGCGCCAGTTCAGCCCGGCCGTCAACACCAGTTTGTTGAAGCCGTCGTTTTCGACGCGGCCGTCGAGCACCTGGCGAAAGCTGTCTTCGAAACGTTCTGCTGCGGCATCGATGTCGAGCTCGGCCGTTCTTGCATAGCGCAATTCGAAGTCCTGTATCCAGAAATCCTCGCCGTTCTTGAGCAGTATCCGGTACGGCTGCTCGCTGTAGACTTCGGTGCCGAGGTCCTCGAGGATCGGCATGACCCGCGACAGGAGCAGCGGATCGTGTTTGGCGAAGGTGCGGAAGTTGAGTTGCGTCGGCGCGGCGCCGGGCGGCTGGTGCAGCAGCAGGTAATTGTCGTGTTCGCCTTTCAGGAGACCGTCGATCCTCTTGACGTCGAGGCAGGCCGTTGCCGGGTCGACGTCGTCTTCGTAAGCGGGCGGAAAGCTCTCCCCGAATTCGCGGTACAGGTCGTGCCCTTCCTGCTGGCCGAACCGCTGCACCAGCTTTATACGGAGGCGGTCACGCCAGGTGACGACGGCTTCTGCAATCTGTCGTTCGATCTGCCGGATGCTGATGCGGGGCCGGTCGCCGGCGGGGGTGCGGACGATGATATGCACGCGTGCCAGCGGCGAATCGGTGATCTGCACGCTGGAATCGATCGAAGTGCCGCCGAAAGCCTGCAGCAGGATCTCCTCGGTGCGGCGGCGAATCCCTGTCGTGTACTTTTCGCGCGGGATGTAGACCAGGCAGGAAAAGAACCGCCGGAACGTGTCGCGCCGCACGAAGAACTTTACCTGCTTGCGGTCCTGTAGGTTCAGGATGCCGTTCGTCGTGCGGACCAGGTCGCGCACCGAACTCTGGAACAGTTCGTCACGCGGATAGGAATCGAGGATGTGCAGCAGCGACTTGCCTCGGTGGCCGGCCGGGTCGAGCTGCGAACGTTCCAGTACGCGCTGTACCTTCAGGCGCAGCAGCGGGATGTTACGGGGATTTTCGCTGTAGGCGATCGACGTGAACAGACCGATGAACCGCTGTTCGCCGACCGCGTTGCCGTGTTCGTCGTGGACCTTGACGCCCACGTAATCGAGGTAGCTGCGCCGGTGCACCGTGGAGCGCGAGTTAGCCTTGGTGATGATGAGCCAGTTCTTGCGCCGCGAGTGCCGCTGCATCTCCTTGCTCATCGGAACGGCGCGTCCGCCGCGCTCCTCCTTCGTCAGTAGCCCGAGGCCCGTGCCTTTGACCGGCTGCAGGTACTGCTTTCCGTCCTGTTCCTGCACCTCGTATTCGCGGTAGCCAAGATACGTGAAGTGATCGTCTGCCATCCACTTCAAGAGCTCCTTGCTTTCGCGGCGCAGCTCGTCGTCGGCTCCCGGCGGCCCCTGGTCGATGGTGGCGCGCGCGTCGAGCATCTTTTTGCGCATCTTCCGCCAGTCCCGGACGGCAGCGCGGACGTCGCCGAGCACCTTCGCGATCTCGTGTTCGAGCACGCTGCGCTGTTGAGCGTCCGGTTCGCGATCCACCACGAAACGGATAAAGGATTCCGACTCCCCGTCCTCGCTCGCCCGCGGCAGGATCGCGGTCAGCTTGCCTTTCGCATCGCGCTGCACGCGAAGTACCGGGTGGATGGTCATGTGGACGGTCAGGTTCTGGCGATCGATGGCCGCTGCGACGGAATCGACGAGAAACGGCATGTTGTCGTTGACCATCTCGATTATGGTGAACGCCGACTGGTACCCGTGCTGTTTCTCCTGGGGATTGAAGATACGCAGGCGCGGCTTGCCGGGTTTCCTGGTGGCCGCGAACTCGAGGTGCGACATCGCCGCCTGCCCGAGCTTCTCCGGCGAACGGCCCTGCATGTCCTCCACCGGAACATTGCCGAAGTACTGGCGGAGAAACAGGTCGATCTGCTCGCGATCGGCCAATACCCCGGTTTGCGGCCCGGTCGCGATGATCTCGTCTATCAGGCGTTCCGACAGATCGCTGGATCGACGCAGCTGTTTTCTGGACACGAGAAGCTTTCCGGCCGGGGA
>DATABW010000092.1:0-4563 GCA_036259375.1 Woeseiaceae bacterium | reverse complement strand
GTGTAGCGGACTGCCCGCCATGCCGCGGATGGTTGTGACGCCGTTGGAAACGTACAGGAACAGGACGTTCTCCGCCCAGCGGCGATTAGCGGAACCGGGAATGTGCGCGTGCATCTCCGCGAGCCCGGGCATCAGGTAGCGCCCGGCGCCGTCGATCCGCTCGGCATCTTGGGGCACGTCGACCCCGTCCGCGGGTCCCATGGCGCTGATGCGCCCGTCCTTGACGAGTACGGTATGGCCGCCAAGCTCGCGCTCGCGGTCCATGGGGATGACGGTGACGTTGACGAATGCGAACGAGTTGCTCGCTTGTGCGTGTGCCGCGGCAGCCGCTTCGGCCGCGGCCGGCTCGCCTTTCTCACATGCCGAAATGAGGAGCAGAAGTACGGTGGCCACCAGTAGTGCGAGCCATTGTCGCGAGATTGGGGCTGCGCTGTCGACGCCGCGTGCCGCCATGGTGTATGTGGAGGCGAAGCCCCTGCTTGAAGTCATCGTCAACCTCCGGTCTATTGCCTTGTTCGCTCATGTATCAAAACCTGTCTCAGGATTATCCACGATCACGCGTCCGGTCGCCGGCACATCCAGACACGGGACGGCGATCGGGTTCCGCGGCATGGCTTCAACATGCCCTTGTCCGGTTGCCGGGATTTGCGGATTGCTCTTCTATTTGTATTCGCCTAGTCTGAATGCTCAAGGCTGCGGACCGGCGCTCCGCTTGTTCGCAAGCGAGATAGAGGTGACTTCATGTTACTGAAATGCATGGCGAATCCTCCCGGCGACTCGCGCCGGGGGAAAGCGACGCAGGTCGCGAGGACTCCGGAAAACTTGCCGCAACGAACGTTGCTCGCTGCTGCGGTTGCCGGTTGCCTGATGCTGGGAGCCCCGGTGGCGTTCGGCCAGTCCGCAAGTGCGAACCTTCGCGGGCAGGTCACGGCCGAGGCAGGGCCCGCGGCCAACACGGAGGTGGTCGCCACCAACCTTGCTACCGGCGCCGTGCGCCGGACCCGGACCTCGGCCAACGGCAGTTACGTGCTGGTCGGGCTGCCGCCCGGAACCTATACGGTGGAGGCGGGCGGTATAACGGACACGGTCACCCTGTCGGTTGCGTCCAACGCCACCCTGAACCTGCAGCCCGGAGGCGACGCTCCGGACATCGAAAACATAACCGTGGTGGGATACCAGCGGTCGGCGCCGGACGTGCTGACATCGGAAGTTGGCAGCACCATCTCGCCGCGCCTGATCCAGCAGTTGCCGCAGGCCACGCGCAATTTCCTGGAGTTCGCCGACACGGTGCCGGGCATGGCATTCACCACCGACCCGCAGGGCTTCACCACCTTGCGCGGCGGCGCCACCAGCACGAACGCCAGCAACCTGTATATCGACGGCGTGGGCCAGAAGAGCTACGTCGCGGCGGGCGGCATCGCCGGCCAGAACCAGAGCCGCGGCAACCCGTTCCCGCAGCTCGCCATTGGCGAGTACAAGGTCATCACATCCAATTACAAGGCCGAGTACGGGCAGGTGGCCGGCGCGGCCGTCACGGCCGTCACTCGTTCCGGCACCAACGAGTTTGAGGCGGAAGCCTACTATCGCTACACCGACGAAGGTCTGCGCACGGAGCGGCCGGACGAGGACGCGCCCGGCGTGGAGAAGGTGGACTCGCAGACGAAGGAATACGGTTTCGCGCTCGGCGGGCCCATCATCCAGGACCGCCTGCACTACTTCGTCGCCTACGAGTACAAGGACCTGATCACTCCGCGAAGCGTTACGCCTGACCCCAATGCCACCGACTTCGTTCCGTTCCTGCCCGCCGACATACAGGCGTTGTTCGGCCCGCAGGACGTTCCGTTCGAGGAGGACCTGGTTTTCGGCAAGATCAGCTGGAACGCGACCGACTCCGACCTGTTCGACCTGAGCATCCAGTACCGCGACGAGGTGCAGGTCGACTCCGTGGGCGAACGCCGCGCCGCCGACCATGGGCGTGATGCAATCAACAAGGACGAGCGCGTCACCCTGCGCTGGGAGCGCAACTCTTACGCCTGGTTTAACGAGCTCCAGGTCGGCCTCGAGGACACGGAGAGCAACCCGTTCCCCCGGGGAATAGGCAACGGCACGAAATACACGCGTTTCAACCGCAACCCCGACGGCAGCGTGCAGGACGAATGGGTGCTGATCGAGGCCGGACCCGCCAGCGGCTTCGACGCCCAGGCCAGGAAGCAGGACGGGTGGTGGATCGCTGACGACCTCACCTTCACCGGCTTCGAGTGGCGCGGCGAACACACCGTGAAGGTGGGCCTGAGCTACAAGGACATCGAGCTGACCTCGCAGGATGCCGGTGCGATCAATCCCCAGTTCGCGTTCGAAGTGAGTCCGGCCGGTGTGGCGGCGCAGCCCTACCGGGTGGATTTCCTGGCGCCCTTCAACGTGCCGGGTCAGCGTGCCACGGTGGTGACCGACTCCAAACAATACGGCTTCTATGTTCAGGACGACTGGGCGGTCAACGACCAACTGATCCTGAACTTAGGGATACGCTGGGACTATGAGAAAAATCCGGCGTACACCGATTTCGTCACCTCCCCGGCGTTCGTGGACGCGCTCTATGGCGACGATCCCGCGAATCCCGGACAGCCGTGGGCGGATCGACTGCTGGCGAGCGGCCTCAACGCCGACGACTATGTCAGCACGGGCAACAATCGCGACGACTTCAAGGACGCGTGGGCGCCGCGCATCGGCTTTTCTTACGACCTGAATGCGGACGAGCAGCACGTGATTCACGGCGGGGCGGGACGTTCCTACGACCGTAACCTGTTCAGCCATCTGTCCCTCGAAGTGAGCAAGGCTGCACTGTCGCCCATCGCGATCTATTTCCAGGACCCGGTGTCCGGGGAGTGCTACCGCGACGATGGCCGGCCCTGCGTTGCCTGGGATCCTGCCTATATCGAGCAGGGTATGGATGCCCTGTCGCAGATCCCGGTCACCACCGGCAGCGCCGAACTTTTCATGCTGAGCAACGATCTTAAAACGCCCTACACCGACCAATACAGCTTGGGGATGTCGAACCAGGTCGGTGAATGGCTGACCGACGTGACCGTGCAGCGGATCCTCGGTTACGACGGTTTCATCTTTACGCTCATCAACCGCTACCCGGACGGTTCTTTCTTCCAGAATGGCAGCCAGCCGTGGGGCGAGCCGGTGCCCGGCTATGCGAATACGATCCTCGGCAGCAACGGCATCAAGTCCCGCAACACCCAGGTGCTGCTGTCGGCCGAAAAGCCTTATACCAGCGAATCCGGCTGGAGCCTGAGCCTGGCTTACACGCTTACGGATGCGGAACATAACCGAAAGATCGACGACACCTTCGCGTTCGACAAAGCCACGATTGGCGATTATCCCTTCATCCAGGCGAACGAGGTACCGGAACACCGCTTCGTCGCCGCGGGATCGATCGATGGCCCCTGGGACACCACCTTCGGGGCAAAGATCGTGCTCGAGACACCAAGACCGTTCAACGAGATCCGCGACTGGGGCAACCGCCCGCCGGACGGTTCCTTCAGCCAGCCCTTCACCTACACCCCGCCTGGGACCGGCAAGTTCCTGATCGGCGGCGACATCTGGGGCTACCGGACCGTCGACTTCCAGGCGACCAAGGAGTTCGTGCTGGGCGAACACAGGCTGACCGCGCGCGTGAACCTGCTGAACGCCTTCGACTACGACAACTTCAAGAGCTTTAACCTGATCAGCGCGGGATCGGGCGGCACGCTCGACCCCGTGGTCGAGGTGAACGAGTTCGGCGACAGCCTTTACGTGCCGCGCACCTTGAGCTTCGAGGTGGGTTACAGCTTCTGATTGCCCCGCCGGTCAACAACATCGTCATCGTCGGCGGTGGCACCGCCGGCTGGATGGCTGCCGCCGCTTTGGCACGCGTGCTCGGGCCGTCCTTCCGGATCAGGCTTATCGAGTCCGAGTTGATCGGCATTGTTGGCGTCGGCGAAGCAACGGTGCCGCACATCAAGGCATTCAACAACCTGTTGCGAATCGACGAGGCCGATTTCGTCCGCAAGACACAGGGGACCTTCAAGCTCGGCATCGAGTTCATCGACTGGGGCCGCCTCGGCGATACGTACATGCACGGTTTCGGGACCAGCCTCGGTCCGCCGCTCGGGATGCTGCCGTTTCATCAGTACTGGATAAAGGCTCGGCAGGCGGGCCGTGCGAAGGCGATCGGTGCTTACACGCTCAACACCGTGGCCGCGCCTCGCGGCAAATTCATGGTGTCTGCAAGCGACGTTCCTCCGGGTTCGCCGTTGTCGAACATCGCCTACGCCTACCATTTCGACGCATCACTGTACGCGGACTATCTTCGCGAATATGCGGAGCAGCGTGGCGTGCGGCGGATCGAAGGGATCGTGGAGCAGGTCGTCCTGCATCCGGAATCCGGGTTCGTCACATCGTTACGCCTGCAGAATGGTGACGTCGTCCCCGGCGACCTTTTCCTGGACTGCACCGGGTTCCGTGGATTATTGATCGAAGAAACCCTGCACACCGGCTACATCGATTTCAGCCACTGGC
>DATABW010000091.1:0-2080 GCA_036259375.1 Woeseiaceae bacterium | reverse complement strand
GATGCAGCACCAACGACTTACAGATTCCGGCCGATTATCTGGGCATACGGCGATGAAGAAATACTGTCGTTGTGGAGAGACAGTTCTGCTGACCCGCACTGAGGAGTTTGACATAAGTGATTGGTATCGGAGGCTTTCTGTGGCGTCGCCAAACGCGGACACCCTCGGAACATATTGCGCCGCCGGAGCCCGGCTGCGGAGGAGAACACGGGGGGCCACCTGCGGGCGTCGGCAGGCTTGCGACCAGAAGGCGAATGTTATTGACAATCATTCGCATTCACGTTTGAATAATGGCAGGACAACTGCCGGAACCGCAGCAACTGCCATGTACGTCTGTATCTGCAAAGCCGTCACCGACAAACAGATCCGGCGCGCCAAGGCCGCCGGCATCGATACGCTGGACGATCTCCGCGATACGCTGGGCGTCACCGGCGGCTGCGGCAGTTGCATGGACATGGTCGAATCGATCCTCTCCGAAGACGAGAGCATATCCGCACCGCCTCCCCGTCCGAGCCTCTACATCCCTTCTGCCGCCTGACCTGTCGTGGCAGTGCCGGAAGGCCGGTACCTGCAGCGAAACCGCTGGATGCGCAAATCGCATTCATTATCACTTTGATTGGCGGTAATTTTCCTTGCCTCTTCGGCACCGCGCCTTATCATGGGCGGCCTGATTCACCAGGCAACGGGAACCGACAATGAGAGGCGACGCCACCGTCATCGAACACCTGAATCGCGTCCTGAAGAACGAACTGACGGCGATCAACCAATACTTCCTGCATTCCCGAATGCAGAAGAACTGGGGCTTCCACAAGCTCGGCGACCGCGAATACGAAGAATCGATCGACGAGATGAAGCATGCCGACTCGGTGATCGAGCGCATCCTGTTTCTCGAGGGGCTGCCGAACCTGCAGGACCTCGGCAAGCTGCGAGTCGGCGAGGACGTGCCGGAACAGCTCCAGTCGGATCTCGAGCTGGAACTGGACGCGATCGGCGACCTCCGGCCGGCCATTGCCTATTGCGAAGCGCACAAGGACTACGTCAGCCGCCAGCTTTTCGCGTCGATTTTGGAATCCGAGGAAGAGCACGTCGACTGGCTGGAGACCCAGCTCGAGCTGATCGACCGGATGGGGCTGGAGAACTACCTGCAGTCGCAGGCCTGACGCTCCCTGGAGGAGCCCCTACCACGGGCGACTCGGCAGGGGCCCCGGGTCTCCCGTGAGACGGGCTCCTAAAGGCCAATCGCGATAGGCGGGAGCACCTCTCAGCGCCGCGCCCAAGGCTCGACGTGTATGATCCCGGCATCATGAACCACGAGCTGCATCGCTATCATCGCCAGATGCTCCTGCCGGGATTCGGCGAGGAGGGGCAGAAGCGGCTGCTCTCCTCCACCGCGCTGATCCTCGGCTGCGGCGCGCTCGGCAGCGTGGCTGCGGACCTGCTCGCCCGCGCAGGCGTCGGGCGCCTCATCATCGTCGACCGCGACTTCGTGGAGCTGACCAACCTGCAGCGGCAGGTGCTGTTCGATGAAAACGACGTTGCCCAAGCCCTGCCGAAAGCGGAGGCGGCCCGGCGCAAGATCGCGCGCATCAACTCGCAGGTCGAGGTAACCGCGATCGTCGACGACATCGATCACCGCAACATCGAACGCTTTGCCGCCGAAGCCGACGTCCTGGTCGACGGGCTCGACAATTTCGAGACCCGTTATCTCGCGAACGACTGCGCCGTCAAGCACGCGGTTCCTTACGTGTACGGCGGCGCAGTCGGCACGACCGGCGCTTCGTTCGCGGTCCTTCCACATACTTCGGACAGGAGCGCTCCATGGGAAACAGGGTCAGGGGCGGCGACTGCCTGCCTGCGCTGCCTCTTCCCGGAGGCTCCACCGCCCGGGACGACGCCGACCTGCGACACCGTTGGCGTGCTGGGCTCCGTCGTCGGCATCGTGGCCGCCTTCGAGGCCGCGGAGACGCTCAAGATTCTTACGGGCAATTTCGCGCAGGTTTCGGAAACCCTGCTCAACATCGACCTCTGGTCCAATACGATCCTGCCGCTGAAAGTGGCAAACGCGCGGGAGCGCGGCGAC
>DATABW010000090.1:0-1946 GCA_036259375.1 Woeseiaceae bacterium | reverse complement strand
CCCGCGGAGCCCGCCACTGAAACGAGCGCCCCTGCAGAGGAGCAGCCCGCCGCAGCGGAAGAACCTCAAACCAACGAAGCGCCGGCCGCCGATGCAGACGCCGACGAGCCGGTGGAAGTAGTCGAGGAGTCCGCTGCGGTTTCCGACGACCTGCAACCCGATGACCAGCCCCTCACGCTCGCTCGCGCCAATACCGGCGAGGCAGCCGGCGACTGGGAATACGAGGAAGGGGAGCATTTCGATCGCCTGGTACCGACCCAGCCGACTGTCGGCGGCGCAGACAAGATCGAGGTCGCCGAAGTGTTCTGGTACGGGTGCCCGCACTGCCTGAGCCTGGAACCGTATGTCAACCGCTGGGCGGAGCAGGCGCCGGCGAACGTTCGCTTCGTTCGCATCCCGGCCGTGTGGAACCCTCTCGTCAAGTTGCACGCCCAGCTTTATTACACCGAACAGGTGCTGGTAAAGAACGGCGCTATCGAGAATCCGGAGCAGTTCCGCGCCGCGGTATTCCAGGCATATCACCAGCGCGGGAACCGGCTGCCTTCGGAATCCGCGATCCAGGCCTTCTTTGAAGACCACGGCGTGACGCCCGAGCAGTTCCAGTCTGCGTGGAATTCCTTCGAAGTCGCGCAGAAGCTGCGCGTGGCGGAGGACCTGTCCCGCCGCTACAGCATCGCAAGCGTGCCCACCATGATCGTGAACGGCAAGTACCGCACCGGCCCGCAACAGGCCGGCGGGTTGCCGCAGATGATCGAGGTGGTGAAGGAATTGGTTGCTCGCGAAACAGCGCGGTAGCGCCCTGTAGGAGCCGCTATGATGGCTCCATGAGAATTCTCGCGGCTGCCGCCACCGGCCTGGCCGGGTTAGCACTCTGTACGCTCGCATGGGCGTCGCCGGCCGACGAGGCTTTCGAGAAACTCGCGGCCGCGTACCTCCGCGACCTGCCCGAATTCTCGCCGGTGGCGGCGACCGCCGCCGGCGATCATCGCTACGACCATCGCCTCGACCAGGCCGATGCCGCTTCCCGAGCCCGCCGTATCGAGCTGTACCGCGATTACCTTTCCGCGCTCGAGGACATTCCCTCCCGAAATCTCTCGCGGGCGAACCAGGTTGACGCCGAACTGCTCAGGTCCGAACTGGAGTCCAACCTCTGGTCGCTGGAGGTGCTGGAGGAGTGGGCCTGGAACCCGCTGGTCTACGTGGACATTGCAGGATCTTCGCTATACAGCCTGCTGGCAAGGGATTTTGCCCCGCTCGAACAAAGGCTGGAGGATGCCGCCGCACGGCTGGAGCAGGTCCCGCGTTTCCTCGCCCAGGTGCGCGGCGCGCTCGAGCCGCTGCGCGTTCCGCAGGTGCACGCCCAGACCGCGGTCGCCCAGAACCAGGGCATCGCTTCCATCATCGATACGCTGATCGTGCCGCGGCTGGGCGAGCTGCCGCCGGAGCCGCGAAAGCGCCTGGAGGCGGCGATTGCGATGGCGCGCGATGCACTCGCCGAACACCAGGCGTGGCTGCAAGACGAGCTCGTTCCGGCGGCAGAGGGCGATTTTCGGCTTGGCGCGCGTCTGTTTGACCAGAAGCTCCGCTACACACTGGACTCGCCGCTCGGCAGGCGTGAGATCCGCCGGCGGGCGGAGCGCGAGTACGCGGACGTGCGTGAGGAGATGTTCCGGATCTCGAAGGCGATCTACCGCGGACTGCACCCGTACGCGACCTTCCCCGACGATCCCGAGGAAGCATTCAAGCAGGTCATCATACGCGCTGCCCTGCAGCAGGCTTACGAGCACCTGCCGGCGCGGGACGGCATCGTCGACGTCGCGCGACAGTATCTCGCGCAGGCAACGGAGTTCGTGCAGGCGAACGATATCGTGACGCTGCCCGGCGATCCGATCGAGATCATTGTCATGCCGGAGTACCAGCGCGGCGTGGCGGTGGCGTACCTCGAA
>DATABW010000089.1:0-3004 GCA_036259375.1 Woeseiaceae bacterium | reverse complement strand
CCTTTGCATCGCCAGAGCGCTCGGGAACGAGCCGGATGTCATCCTCATGGACGAGCCTTGCTCCGCCCTTGACCCGATTGCGACGCTAAAAATCGAAGACTTGATGCGCGACCTGGTAAAGGACTACACGATCGTGATCGTGACCCACAACATGCAACAGGCGGCACGCGTGTCCGACTATACTGCTTTCATGTACATGGGTGACCTCATCGAATACGGCGACACGGATACGATCTTCACGCGGCCGAGAAAAAAACAGACAGAGGATTACATCACCGGCCGGTACGGCTGAGGACGCTTCCATGGACAAACTCAATCTCGATCATCACATCTCGGCGCAGTTCAACGCAGAGCTGGAAGAAATCCGGAATCACGTCATGGTCATGGGCGGACTCGCCGAGCAGCAGACCGCCGACGCCGTGAGGGCGCTGGTGGACGGCGACAGCGAGCTGGGCCGGCGCGTGGTCGAGGACGACCGCAAGGTGAACGAGCTCGAACTGCTGGTGGACGAAGAATGCAACCGCATCCTCGCGCGGCGCCAGCCGGCGGCCAGCGACCTGCGGCTCATTTTCGCGATCATCAAGACCATCACCGACCTCGAACGCATCGGCGACGAGGCAGAAAAGATCGGTTATCTCGCTACGCGGCTCGCCGAAGCCGAGCGCCCGAAGAACCAGTACAGCGAGCTGGAACATCTCGGCAACCACGTGCGTGGCATGCTCCACACGGCGCTGGACGCTTTCGTCCGCATGGACCCGGACGCCGCACTGGAAGTGGCGCGGGAAGACAAGAAAGCGGACCGGGAGTACGAAGCGATCCTGCGCCAGGGCATCACCTTCATGATGGAGGACCCGCGCAGCATCCGCCGCGTGCTCGACGTCATGTGGTGCGCCCGCGCGCTGGAACGCATCGGCGACCATTCAAAAAACATTTGCGAATACGTCGTCTTCCTCGTGCACGGGAAGGACGTGCGCCACGCCGGCATCAAACAGCTGGAGCGCGACCTCCGCGAACCCTGACCGCCCGCTGCATCCCGCACGGACGCGGATTCCTGCCCTGCAGGAGCCCGTCTCGCGGGCGATAGCCACTCACGCCACGCCGGTGACGACCTTCATCTTCGCGCAATCGTCCTTTCACACAAGCGTCACAATAATCCGCGACCCTCTCCACACCGACAAACCTGTGGAGAACTCAATTGAATCGCAAGTCGCCGATTTCCGTCGCCATCGCCGCCGCCGTCCTCACGGCCTGCGGCAGCGGCGATATCAACATCGAACCGTCGACGACGGTGACCGACAGCAACAACACGAGCAACTCGGGCGGTGGGAGCAACGCCGACGATGCTTGCGCGTCTTACGTCAATTCCGGTGGACAGACGATCCGCGGTGTTGCAGATGGCGACAACTGCGTCTACTCCCCGTCTTTCGTCGACGCGGGTAACAACCTGACGGTCGATGTCACCTTCGCCGCCCTGCCGAACGGCGGCGCGCACGTCTTAGAGGGCAGCCTCTTCGTTGGAGAAACTTATCGTGACGATTCCGAAATGGCCGCCGCAGGCATTGCCGAAGGCGGCGACGGGCCGGTGCTCACCGTCGAGGCCGGCGCCACCCTTGCGTTCCAGTCGAGCGCCGACTTCATGGTCATCAACCGGGGATCGCAGCTCTTCGCCGTCGGCAGCGCCGATGCGCCAATCACCTTCACCTCGGTGTCGGACGTCAACGGCACCGTCGGGCCCGAAGACGTGCAGCAATGGGGCGGCATCGTCATCAACGGCTTCGGCGTCACGAACCAGTGCCAGTACACCGGCACGGTCGCCGGCGGCGACCTGGCAACGACCGACTGCCACGTGGATGCCGAAGGCGCCGCGGGCCTGGACGAGTCGCAGTACGGCGGCGACAACAACGACGACAGCTCCGGCCGCCTGGAGTACGTTCTCGTCAAGCACACGGGGGCGACGGTCGGCAACGGAGACGAGCTGAACGGCATCACCTTCGGCGGAGTCGGCCGCAACACCGTGGTCGACAACCTGCAGGTCTATTCGACCTTCGACGACGGCATCGAGATGTTCGGCGGCGCCGTGAACGTCGACAACTTCGTCGCCGTGTACGTCCGTGACGATTCGATCGACATCGACGAAGGCTACTCGGGCACCATTTCGAACGCGCTGGTGGTGCAATCCGGGACAGACGGCAACCATTGCATCGAAGCCGACGGCATTGCGAGCTTCGACGATCTCCCGCCAGGGCCCGACGCCGATCCGGGCACCATCGACGTCGAGCAGATCATCGCCCAGGGGATCAACAGCCGGCCGACGATTTCCAACCTGACCTGCATCGTATCGCCGAACGGCGCCGCCACCGCGACGCACGAGCAGGGCCGCGGATGGCGACTGCGCGAGGGCATCTTCGCCACGATCACCGATTCGATGATCGTTGCCTCCTTTGGCGAGGACAGCGGCGAAGACAACTACTGCCTGCGGGTGGACAACCGCTCGCTGCAGGCGGCCCAGGACGGCGACCTGACGATCGGCTCCACGATCTTTGCCTGCCAGACACCCACCGACGGAGGTTCGTTGCCGAACGGCACGACGGTGCAACAGTGGGCCGCGGACAGCGGCAACCAGTTCGCCAGCCTCGCGGCGCAGACCGATCCGACGGCCGCGAACGATCCCGGCCTGCAGTTGCTCGAAGGGACCCCTCCCGTCTACTCCATCGACTTCACCGCGATGCAGGTCGACGGTGCGGCCCCGACGGCGACGGCGCCTGCCGGCGCGTTCATCGGGGGATTGTCCCTCGGCCAGACGGACTGGACTCAGCCATGGGCGTACGGGCTGCACGACGGCAATCGCGCCCAGCCACTGTGGTTCGAGTGATCGTTCCTGTGATCCGGGAGATTTCCATGCAAGCCGCCTCAAGCGAAAAGCACGCCGGAAGAAATGCGATCGCGATCGCAATCGCCACCGTCCTCGGCGCCTGGCAGGGGCCGGCGGCGGCGCAGGAAAGTG
>DATABW010000088.1:0-6426 GCA_036259375.1 Woeseiaceae bacterium | reverse complement strand
GGAATGCCATCATGCCACAGCTTACCCCTCGGCAAGCCGAAATTCTCCAAATGATTCAGGATTTTATCGCCGAATCCGGCATGCCGCCGACGCGTGCCGAGATTGCCGCGGCGCTGGGCTTCAAGTCGCCCAATGCGGCTGAAGATCATTTGCGCGCCCTGCAGAGAAAAGGCGTGCTGGTGCTCGTGCCCGGCACCTCGAGAGGCATACAGCTCAAGGATTCGCTCCGGGAGCAGCTCGGCCTCCCGCTGGTGGGCCGGGTCGCCGCCGGCAATCCGATCCTGGCGGAGGAGCATATCGAGACGCATTACCAGATCGACCAGGCGCTCTTTGATCCGAAGCCGCATTACCTGCTGCGCGTGGAAGGCATGAGCATGAAGAATGCAGGCATCCTGCACGGCGATCTCGTGGCGGTGCACCGGACGCCGGAAGTCCGCAGCCGCCAGATCGTGGTGGCGAGAGTGGATGACGAGGTCACCGTGAAGCGCTATCGCCAGGACGGTAAATGGGTTTGGCTGTTGCCGGAAAACGAGGAGTTCGAGCCGATACGCGTCGATCTCGGTTCACAGTCCATGGTCATCGAAGGCGTGGTCGTCGGCGTTATTCGCGACGGCATGCCCGTGCACTGACCTGTCAAAAAATGGGGACGAAATCGCCATCTCTCTCCTGCTGCCTCGCCTGGCGAGCCGCGGAAAAAAAAGGCGGTTCGACCTCATTTTGTCGACTCGTCCGTGAGCGGGTCCTACAGCTTCGTCGTCGATTGAAGTGAATGAAGCACTCGAAAACCTGCTCAAAAACCCGCGAGTCTGGCGGGCCGGAAATCCGGCCTCCACGGAGGCGCTGCAAGGCTATCCCAGCGGGTATCCCAAACTCGATCGCCATCTCCCCGGTGGCGGCTGGCCGCGGCATGCGCTTACGGAGATTCTTATCGAGCATCACGGCACGGGCGAGCTCCGGTTGCTCATGCCGGCGCTGGCCCGCCTCTGCCGTGCCGCAAAAAAGGCCGGCAGCAATGTCGAACAGGCCGGCTGGATCGCCTGGATTGCGCCCCCGTTCCAACCGTATCCGCCGGCGCTCACCGAATGGAATCTCGATCTCTCGCGCCTGCTCATCGTGCACCCGGAACGAGGTGCCGAAACCTTCTGGGCCGCCGAACAGGCCCTCGCATCGGGAAATTGTGCCGCCGTGCTGCTGTGGCCCGAAAAAATCGGAGAGGAAATCGGAGTCGAACCGCCATCTTTATCGACTGCCGCACCGCCGGGCAAGCCGAGGCGAAAAAGGCGGTTCGATCCTCATTCTTTCCGGCGCCTGCAGCTGGCGGCCGAAAAAGGACGAAGTTGGGCGATCGCTTTTCGCCCGTTGCAGGCAGCCGCTGAAAATTCCGCGGCCGCCCTGCGCCTCAGACTCGTAAAAGGCGATCGGGGAACGGATGTCGTCATTCTCAAAAGTCGCGGCGGCCGGCAGTGCGCGGTGCAGAACGTCATTCATGACGAGGATCGCTGTGGCGATCGGGTAAATGTCGACAAAGCCTGAATCATGCTTCCCCCGAACAAACACCTCCCCGTACGGGAAGCCGCCCCGACTCCCTTCGAAAGAAGTACCCGCCAGTCTTTAAACGAGCCGGCGCAGCAGCCGCTGCCGCTCGAGCCCGCGCCCCGTACCGGGCCGGGACAGAACGTGCGGGCAAGCCGACTCTGGCTGTGCCTGCACTTCCCGCTGCTGCCTCTTGAAGCCCTGCACGGCAGCCGCGCGCCGTGCGCCGTATTCGAGGAAGTGCAGGGCGTGCGGCGTATCCTGCTGGCGGACGAAGCGGCGCGCGAGGCAGGTATCGCTCCGGGTCTCCCGATCAATGCGGCACTCGCGCTCTCGCCGGAGCTGGACCTCGAGGAGCGGAACCCGGCTCGCGAAGCGCAGGCGTTGCGGGCACTGGCCGCCCGAACCGAACGCTATACCTCGATGGTCAGTCTTGCACCGCCGGCCCTGTTGCTGGAGATAGCCGGCAGCTTGCGCCTGTTCGGCGGTCTGGAAGCTTTGTGGCGGCGGCTTTCGAGCGATCTCCGGGAGCATGGATTCAGCGTCTCGATGGCGGCGGCGCCCACGCCGCTCGCCTCGGCCTGGCTGGCCAAAGCCGGCCGGAATGTCCGCCTGACCGATTCGACACGACTGGCCGGCACGATCGCTTCGTTGCCGCTGCGTTACCTGGATTGGCCGGATTCCGTGAAGGAATCCCTGGGCGGGATGGGACTCACCTGCATCGGCGATTGCCTGCGCTTACCGAGGCAGGGTTTCGCGCGGCGCTTCGGCGCCGGCTTGCTGCTGCAACTCGACCGGGCGCTCGGACGCTTGCCCGACCCTCGCGCGAGCTATCGCGCGCCGGAACGGTTTTGCCGGGAATGCGATTTGCAGGAAGAGGAGCACGACAGCCAGCGACTGCTCGAGAGCTGCCGTTATCTGCTGGACGAGCTGGAAAGATTCCTGATCAGCCGACAACTCGCGGTGCAGCAGTTGCGTTTCAGCTTTTTTCACCTGAGGCAGGACGCGACGCAGCTGACACTCAGGCGCCGGCGAGCCGGCGGCGAAGCCGCAAAATGGAGCGAACTGCTCGAACTTCGTTTCGATCGCCTGGAACTGCCCGCGCCGGTCATCGCGATTCGCCTCTCGAGCGGGCAATGCGAAGCTTTGCAGGCGGCAAACGATGCTTTGCCTTTCGACGACCGGGCCGGGCATGGAAGAACCTTGTCGATCGCACACCTGATGGAGCGCCTCAGCGCACGCATGGGTGAAGCCGCCGTGTACGGCGTGACGCTGGTCGACGAGCACCGTCCGCACTATGCGTGGCGCGCAACACAGGCACTCGAGTCCGGGAAAGAGAACCGATTCAATTCCAGGGAAATTAATCGGGCTCCTCTGCTCCGCAGGCGGCCGTTGTGGATGCTTCCCGAGCCGGTGCGGCTGGAAACGTCCGGCGGCGCACCGTCCTATCAGGGACCGTTGCAGCGGGTTTCCGGGCCTGAGCGCATCGAATCGGGCTGGTGGGATGCCGGCGGCATCGCCAGGGATTATTTCGTCGCAGTCAATGACGAAGGCGTGCGCCTCTGGATCTATCGAGAGCGCAGGGGACGGGCGGACTGGTACCTGCACGGATTGTTCGGCTGATGGCTGCGCGCTACGCGGAGTTGCACGCGCTCAGCAATTTCACTTTCCTGAGAGGCGCGTCCCATCCCGAAGAGCTGGTGCTGATGGCCGCCGAACTGGGCTACGAGGCGCTTGCGATCACGGATGAATGCTCGGTATCCGGCATCGTTCGTGCGCATTCGAGCGCGCAGGATTGCGGCCTCAAGCTGATCGTCGGCACCGAAGTGCAGCTGGACGGCGGACCGAAGCTCGTCGTGCTGGCCCGCAACCGGAACGGCTATGCGCGTTTGTGCCGCCTCATTACGGATGGCCGGCGGGCCGCGGAGAAGGGGCAGTACCGCCTGACCCGTCATGCACTGGCCGACGGTCTGCCGGATTGCCTCGTGCTGCTGGTCCCCGACGACCGGCTGTTCCTCGACGTCGCGGACCGCTGGATACTCGATGCCTTTCGCGATCGCCTGTGGATAGCCGTGGAACTGCTCGCGGACGGCCTCGAACGCGAGCGCCTGTACCGTCTCCGGCGACTGGGCCGTGCGCTGCGCCTGCCGCTCGTCGCCAGCGGCGACGTGCACATGCATTGCCGCATGCGCCGTGCCCTGCAGGACACGATAACCGCGGTTCGCGAAGGCGTGACGCTGGACCGTGCGGGATTCGTCCTGTACCCGAACGGCGAACGTTACCTGCGTTCCCGGGAACGGCTGGAAGCGATCTATCCCGGCGACCTGCTGGAAGAAACCGTATGCCTCGCGGACGAGATTGACTTTTCCCTCACCGAACTGCGCTACGACTACCCGGACGAGCTCGTACCCTTGGGCGAAACGCCGGCGAGCTGGCTCCGGCGTTTGAGCGAGGAGGGCATGCGGCGGCGCTGGCCCGAGGGCGCCCCGGAAAAGGTGCGTACGCTCGTCGAACATGAGCTCGAGCTGATCCGGAGCCTCGAGTACGAAGCCTATTTCCTGACGGTGTACGACATCGTCGCGTACGCACGTAGCCAGGGCATTCTCTGCCAGGGCCGCGGCTCGGCAGCCAATTCGGCCGTGTGCTTTTGCCTGGGAATAACGGAAGTCGATCCCGGGCGCATGTCGACGCTGGTCGAGCGTTTCATTTCGAAAGAACGCAACGAACCGCCGGATATCGACGTGGATTTCGAGCACGAGCGGCGCGAGGAGGTCATCCAGTACATTTACCGCAAGTACGGCCGCGAACGGGCCGCGCTGGCTGCAACGGTCGTGACCTACCGGCCGCGGAGCGCATTGCGCGACGTGGGTAAGGCGTTAGGGCTTTCCGGCCTGCAGGTGGACCGCCTCGCCCGCTCGATGCAGTGGTGGGACGGCCAGGAGGTCGATTCGAGCCGCGTCGTCGAAGCCGGTCTGGAGCCCGACAGCCCCGTGATCAAGCGCCTGCTCTGGCTGGTTCGGCAGCTGGTCGGGTTTCCGCGCCACCTGTCGCAGCACGTGGGCGGCTTTGTCATTTCGAATGGCCCCCTGTCCGACCTGGTGCCCGTCGAGAACGCGGCGATGCCGGATCGCACGGTCATCCAGTGGGAGAAGGACGATCTAGACGACTTGGGACTGCTCAAGGTCGACGTGCTGGGACTCGGCATGCTGACGGCGATCCGCCGCTGCTTCGACGTGGTCCGCGACTACTCCGGGCGGGAATACACGCTGGCGACGGTGCCGGCGGAGGACCCGGAAGTGTACGACATGATCTGCGAAGGCGACACGATGGGCGTGTTCCAGATCGAATCGCGCGCGCAGATGGCGATGCTGCCGCGGCTGAAGCCACGCTGCTACTACGATCTCGTCGTGGAAGTGGCGATCATTCGTCCCGGACCGATACAGGGCGACATGGTGCATCCCTATCTCCGGCGGCGTAACAAAGAGGAAACGGTCGAGTACCCGAACGAGGAAGTGCGGGGAGTGCTTGAACGCACCCTGGGCGTGCCGATTTTCCAGGAACAGGTCATGCAGCTTGCCGTGGTAGCCGCGGGTTTCACGCCGGGGGAGGCGGACCGGTTGCGCCGCGCCATGGCCGCATGGAAACGCAAGAGCGCGCTGGGAGGATTCGAAGAAAAACTGATCCAGGGCATGCGCGCGCGTGGCTATTCGGAGGAGTTCGCCCGGCAGATCTACCACCAGATCGAAGGTTTCGGCGAATACGGCTTTCCCGAATCGCATTCGGCGAGCTTCGCGCTGCTCGTCTACGTGTCGAGCTGGCTTAAATGCCATGAACCGGCGGCGTTTACCTGCGCGCTGCTGAACAGCCAGCCCATGGGCTTTTACGCGCCGGCACAACTGGTGCAGGACGCGCGGCGTCACGGGGTCGAAGTGCGCGCCGCCGACGTCAATGCCAGCGGCTGGGACTGCAGCCTGGAAAGGCGGCCGGACGGAAAAGCGGCGCTGCGCCTGGGTCTGCGCCTGGTCAAGGGGCTCGGCGAAGCAGCGGGAATCCGCGTCGCTGCCGAGCGGGAGGGCGGCCTCTACCGGAGCATCCAGCAACTGGTGGAACGCACCGGCTTGAACGCCCGGGAACTGTCGCAGCTTGCCGCGGCCGGCGCGATGAAATCGCTTTCCGGTCATCGCCACCAGGTTCGCTGGACTGCCGCCGGCGTCGAGGAACCGACGGCGCTGTTTGCGTCCATGGATCGCTTCGAGGCGTCACCGATGCTGAGGCGGCCCACCGAAGGGCAGAATATCGTGGCCGATTACAAGAGCCTCGGCTTGTCGCTGGAGCGTCATCCGATGGAACTCCTGCGGCCGCGCCTCGGCCGTCACGGCTACGTGCCGGCTGCCCGCCTGCCGTCCATCCCTTCAGGCACCCTGGTCCGGGTCGCCGGCCTCGTCATTACCAAGCAGCGGCCCGGCACGGCCAGCGGCGTGACCTTCATTACGCTGGAAGACGAAACCGGCCATACCAACCTGATCCTGTGGAAAGCGAGCGCGGAGAAGCAGCGCGATGTGCTGCTGAATGCGCGGCTGATGGGCGTATTCGGCGAGCTGCAGATCGAAGGCAAGGTGATCCACGTGGTCGTGCGGCGGATGTTCGATCATTCGACGCTGCTTGGCGACCTCACCGTGCCGTCGAGGGAGTTCCGCTAGTTGTACCTGGATACGTGGCTACGTTGGCGCGGTCGGCAGGGACGGCGGTGCCCGAAAGACGAGAGCGCCAGCCGATGTCCTAACGTGAGTGGATCCGTTCGCGCTTGCACTGCCGATCAATGGCGCCTCTAACCCACGCACTGTGGGACTTTTTCGGCACCGCCACGAAAGGTGGGGGCGGAGCTGCGGGCGG
>DATABW010000087.1:0-6529 GCA_036259375.1 Woeseiaceae bacterium | reverse complement strand
CATGTCCCGCCATTTTTATTATCCCGAGCGGTAATGCCTGCATTGTGACACGTTACCGGAAGAATACAAGCCAACCTACTGATTTGTCCGAAGCTACCCCGTCTGGTCGTCGTACTCCTGCCACGCCAGCGGCGTGACCGCGACCGTGACGATCCGGGGGCCCTCCATTTGCAGCACTTCGAGCTCGAAATGCTCGAACGTCGCCTTGTCACCGACCCGGGGTATGCGCTCCAGCCGGTCCATGACGAGGCCGCCGACGCTGTTGACGTCGGGGAACGGGGAGATCTCGATGTTCAGCAGCCGCTCCAGCGAATAGATGGACAGCGAGCCGTGGCCGACATAGCTGCCGTTCGGCTGCGGGATCCAGTCCGGCCGGCGGTGGCTGAACTCGTCCTCGATCGTGCCGACCAGCACCTCGACCACGTGATCCAGGGTGACGAAACCCAGCATGGTTCCGTATTCGTCCACTACGATGGCGAAATGCGGATATCCGTGCTGGAACTCCTTCAGGATACCGACTGCGGACATCGCGCTGCTGATGATCAGGGCCGGCTTCACCAGGTGACGCAGGTCGGTCGCGCTGCCGGCGGGCTGCTCAAGTTCGGCGATGAGGTCCTTGACGTGCAGGATGCCGATGACGTTGTCCGGTTCGCCTTCGTACACCGGATAGCGGGAGTAGCGATGGCTCCGGATCGTCGCAAGGATTCCGGGGAGCTCGTCGTGCACGTCCAGCATGACCATCTCTTCGTCCGGCCGCATCACATCGCCTGCCGTGAGTTCGTCCAGCTCGAAAGCACGCTTCAGCAGGATCGCGGAATCGCCGCCGAGCTCGCCGTGCCGGTGGCTGGCGCGCAGCACTTTCTTCAGTTCCGAGACCGAGTGCGCCTCCTCCTCACCGCGTACGAGGTCCACCCCCATGGCCCTGAGCAGCAGGTTGGCGCTGCCGTTCAACAACCAGATGAACGGGTACATCAGCCAGTAAAAGCTGAACAGCGGCACCGCGGTCCACAGCGACACCGGCTCGGGCTGCCGGATGGCGACGGATTTCGGGGCCAGCTCGCCGACGACGATGTGGAGGTAGGAAATGGTGGCGAAGGCGGCGATGAACGCGACGCCGTGCACGACCTCGGGCGCCGTGATGCCGATCAGGCCGAGCAAGGGCTCGATCAGGCGCGCGAACGCCGGCTCGCCGATCCAGCCGAGGCCGAGCGACGCGAGGGTAATGCCGAGTTGGCACGCAGACAGGTATTCGTCGAGATGGCTGTGGACCTTGTAGAGGATTCGCCCGCGCGTGCCGGCCGTTTCGGCCAGCTCCTCGGCCTTGGTATAGCGCAGCTTGACGATCGCGAATTCCGCCGCCACGAAAAAGGCGTTCATCAGGACGAAGACGAACGCCAGCACTGTGAACCCGAGGTTCTGCATGGAGGGCGCAGTATAGCGTGGGCCGGGAGCGCGCCCCCGACCGTCGGAATCCCGCTGTAGGAGCCCCGTCCCCACGGGCGACCCGGCAGCGAACGCCGGTGGCCCGTGCGACGGGCACCTACAGCTGGTGGATCAGGGCTCCTGCGATTGGTCGAGGATGTAGCGCCAGTTCAGGACCGCGTTCCACAGGAAGCGGTAGTCGGAATGATTGAGATCGCGGTGCAGGGGGTTGAAGTTGTACGCAATCACCCGGCCTTCGCCTACCGGCACGTCGATAATCGCGGGATGTCCCTGGAGATCGTCTCCGTTCTCGACGCCGCCGCTGATTAGAAGCTCCCCGTTCTCCTTCCCGTTGTCGCCCTCGTTCTCGTCGTCCTTCGCTTCGTCAGCGCGTTCGTCCTTGAGGGGCTCCGTGCCCCATTGCAGCACCACTCGATCGCGATCGGCGCGGCGCACGTCGTAAACCGTGTAATTGCTGCGGAAAGCCGACGTCAGCGCCGGATAGCCGTATGCGATCGGATGTCGAGGTCGCGCAACGGAGACCTGCAGCTCCGAGCCGGGCGTATTGACGTCACCGCCCGCGGGCGACACGCCGCGTACGAGGCCGCCCTCGAGCGCGAGCGCCGAGCCGTTCCCCAGCGTGATCAGCATGCCGCCGTCGCGCAGGAAGCGTTCGAGGCTCGCCATGCCTTCCCAGCCAATGCCGCCGGTGATGTCCTCGGACGCGTCGGGCACTCCGTGGCTCGGGTACTCTTCGGTGCGCGTGTACGGCATCGGCCCCCAGCGCTCGTCGATACCGTGGATCTGCTCCTTCAGGTCCGAATACGTGTGGCCGTACAGGACGATATCGTACTGCTCGCGCAGGTCGCCCGCCCGGATATCCTCGTCGCGTATATAGTCGTAGGGAATGTCCTGCTCATCGAGCGTCAGGCGGATCCAGCCGACTGCCTGTGTGTCCTCCCAGGTGTGCCACACGGCGATGCGCGGCAGCGGGGCCGCGTGACGCTGGACGTCCGGCACGCGGCGGATGCTCGCGAACTCCAGCGCGAGCTCCGACGCAACCGAATTCACGGCGTCTGCAAGCCCGTCCTGTGCCGGCAGGATCCACGAACCCGCCGGATATTCCTCGCCACCCGCCTCGAACGCGCGCTCCGCGATTTCGATTCCGAAGTCCGCCAGCCGCACGCGTGCGGCGAGCAGCGCTTCCTGGCCGGTGTCGGCGAGCAGGAAGCCCGGACCCGATCCGTCCACGGAGCCAGGGGCCCGGTAGTCTCGGGGCACAGGAACCGTTCCCACCTCGCGCACGCTCTCGTCCGAGACGGGTATCGCCTCCACGCCATAGTGAGCCGTCAACGCCCACGACACGTCATCGTACGGGGTGAACTCCGTATCGGAGGGAAATTCCTGGGGGGTGAGCAGGTCGACCGCGTAGTTGCGGTAGGGCTGGTCGAGCTTGATAACGAAGGTGCCTTCGGGGAACTCGCCCTCTTCGATTTCGAAGTCGCCGCTGGCGCGTCCCACTTCAATGCGATGGCCGGTCAGCACGGCGATCATCTGCGCCACGCGCCGCGCATCGCCCTGGTCCGCCGGGATGACGAATGCATACGGCTCCTCGTTGAGCCCCGCTTGCCAGGAGTTGTAACCCTTGCGGTAGAAGCCCCGCAGCATGTCCGCCGCATTTTTGGCGCTGTACTCGAGGATCGCGAGGCAGCCGGTCTGCATGTAGTTCGTATTGTTGCGGAGCGACCAGCGGACGTTCCGGTCCGGCGGCAGCGGCCGGTACCACTGCTGCGTCGTGACCGGGTTACCCGCGATGTCCTCTTCCTCGCTGTCGCGCAGCACGCGGTCGAGCGTTTCGGCCGTTGCGTTGCCGAAGGTTTCGTAGCCGCGCCCGATGCTGTTGTGGTTGACGGCTACGGAGTCCAGGTAGTGATGTCCCCAGCCCTCGCCGAAGCCCCAGGTCCAGACGCCCGGCATGCCGAAGGTCGTCATCGTCGTGATCTCCGCGAACGACATGGCGAACCATTCATCGATGAGGATCGGGTCGATATTGACGTTGAAAGGCCCCGTGCCGTTCCAGGTCTGCAGCAGCGGAATCGATTCGTGCAGGTCGTGCACGACCGTCGGGTGATACTCGTAGAACATGCGATGCACGGCCTGCGTGATCGCCAGCGCCTTCTGGTGCGTGTCGCGGTTGTTGTCGTGAAAAACGTACTGTCCCCAGTACGGTGCCGAGCGCGGCGGCAGCTCGTCGATATCGGTCCTGCCCTTCAGGTAGCGGTAGAACCAGTCGACCATCTTGTCGCGGCCGTCAGGCTCGGAGACCGGATTGATCAGAACGACCAGCTTCTCGCGAATGTCCCGGATCATCGGCTGTTCGGACACGGCAAGGCGGTAGGCCATCTCCATCACCATCTCGGGGCTGCCGGTTTCCGTCGAATGCAGCCCGGCGTTGAAGTAGTAGATCGGACGCGCCGTCGCGATGATCTCTTCCGCCTCGCCGGGCGTCGTCCGGCGAGGATCCGCAAGTGCCGCCGTGGCCGCTTTGTAACGATCGAGATTCTGGAGTCCCTGCTCGTCCGCGATGGCGACGAGCAGGATTTCGCGACCTTCCTCGGTTTCGCCGATAACGGAGACCTGCACGCGATCCGAGGCGCGATCCAGTTCGCGGAAATAGCCGTATATCTGCGAGGTGCGCGACAGCTCGCCCGCCGCGCCGGCGATGTGCCCGAGGTAGTCCGTCGGCGACGGCACGCTGTCCGATTCGGGCACGTACTCGACCCACGGGCTCAGGTATTTCGGCGCGGTGGTGAACTGGGCGATCGCCTCGACCGAGCCGGGCTCGGCGGTATCGGGCGCGTACGGGTTCTGCGGCGACCGCGGCTGCTGCGAGGCGCTGACGGCAGCGAAAAGGAGCGCAGGCAGGACGAAAACGAGCGGCTTTTTGCAATGCATGGAGAAAAGTGTATAGGCATCCAAAAGGCCACGCGCGCGCATTCCATTATATGTAGTCGCACAGGTTGAACGTGCATACCGGGATGCGTTTGGTGGCGTCGCCGGCACGGACGGCTCCACTGCAGGCTAGACCTCACCGCCTCGAGACCGCATCATACCCCGTCACTACACGCCCGGCGTGCCGCAAAACATCGTGAAAGGGCGCGTCTGCGTGGTCTAAACCGCGGGGGACAACACTCGATGCGCCTGATTCACGCCACCATTTTCCTGTTATTGCTCGCTACCGTTCCCGCGGCGGCCGCGCCATCGAGCGATCACTGGATGCTGGCCCAGGCGTCGGCCGACGAAGAAGCCGCGCCGGCTGTCGCGGCGCCGGAGGAACCACCCGAAGGCGTAATGAAGGCGGCCGACGACGCGATGGGCGCGGCGAACGCGGTGGTCGGCGCAGTGCTGTTCTTCGATGTCGCCTTCTGGGACGACACGGTGGCGGTGCCGTTCATCGTGCTGTGGCTGGTGGCCGGCGGCATATTCCTGACGTTCAGGATGGGATTCTTCAACTTGCGCGGATTCCGCCACGCGATCGCCCTGGTGCGCGGCAAGTACACCGACCCGAACGAGCCCGGTGACGTTTCGCATTTCCAGGCGTTGAGCTGCGCCCTCTCCGCGACAGTGGGCCTGGGAAATATCGCGGGTGTCGCGATCGCGATCACGCTCGGCGGACCCGGCGCGACATTCTGGATGATCGTCGCCGGGCTGATCGGCATGACCACGAAGTTCACCGAGTGCACGCTCGCCGTGATGTATCGCGAGTTTCGAGCCGACAGCCACGTGCTCGGCGGGCCGGTGCAATACCTGTCGAAGGGATTCGCGGAGAGAGGACTGCCCCGCTTCGGCAAGGCGCTGGCCATCCTGTTCGCGTTCCTGTGCATCGGCGGATCGATTGCCGGCGGCAATGCTTTCCAGGTCAACCAATCGATGAACGCGGTCCAGGAATCCATTCCGGGGCTTCAAAACTGGGTCTACGGGCTCGTGATGACGGTGCTCGTCGGTCTCGTCATCATCGGCGGCATCCGCCGGATTGCGCGTGTAACCGAGAAGGTCGTGCCGTTCATGGCGATCTTCTACGTTTTCGCCTGCCTGTTCATCATCCTGACGAATGCGGAGCTGGTACCGGCCGCTTTCTCCCGCATCTTCACGGAAGCCTTCTCACCGGATGCCGCCTTCGGCGGACTGATCGGCGTGCTCGTCGTCGGCTTCCAGCGCGCGGCATTCTCCAATGAAGCCGGCGCGGGTTCGGCGGCGATCGCACACTCGGCGGCGAGAACCAATTATCCCGTACGTGAAGGCACGGTGGCGCTGCTCGAGCCGTTCATCGACACGGTGGTCATCTGCACGATGACTGCACTGGTCATCAACATCACGGGCGCTTATAACAACCCCGCGTACGCGGACGTCATCCAGACGGCTCAGGGGGCAGCGCTCACCTCGCGCGCATTCGGCGAGCACCTGCCGTGGTTCACGTACGTGCTCTCGCTGGCGGTGTTCCTGTTCGCGTATTCGACCATATTGTCCTGGTCTTACTACGGTGAGCGCTGCACCGTCTGGTTGTTCGGGGAACGCGCGTCGAAATACTACAAGGTGCTGCTACTGAGCTTCACTTTTCTCGGCTCGGTCATCACCGCGATCAACGTGCTGGCGTTCGGTGACCTCATGATCCTGGGTATGTCGCTGCCGAACCTGATCGGCGTTTACCTGCTGCACGGCAAGGTCCGGGCCGCGCTGACCGACTACTGGGAGCGCTACAAGGCGGGAGAATTCCCGATGATCGAAGCAAATGCAGGTGCGCGCGCGAGCTCGGCTCCGGCGGCGGAGACTAAGCTGTAGCGGGCAGGCCTGGCGGGCCACCAGGCTCCGGGACGCACCGGAGGTGCATCACCCCTCGTCGTCGTCCGCCTCCTGGACCGGCGATTCGAGCTCGTAACCCTCCTCTTCGAGCGCCTCCGCGCCCGCAGCTCCTGCCGCCGCACCGGCGGTAAAGGCACAGCCCTGGATCAACAGCGGCATTCCGCCGATGGTTCGGGCCGCTGCAAGGTCAACCATGGAGGAGACCGCATGAAGATGTTGCGATTGCTTTGCCTGCTTACCATCGGCG
>DATABW010000086.1:0-7251 GCA_036259375.1 Woeseiaceae bacterium | reverse complement strand
GGGCGCCGCCGGACGCGGCGCGGAAGCCATCGAGGTCCTGGAGCAGGCGCTGGCCATCCACCCGGAGCATAGCGGAGCGTGGCGCACGCTCGGCGATCAACTGAGCGCTGCCGGCAACGAACCGGCCGCCGAACGAGCGTTCGAAAGGCACCTTGCCCTTTCAACCCGGCATCCGCAGGTCGTCGAGGCTGTCGCGTGCTTCCGCAGGGGAAACCTGCCGAAAGCAGAGCAACTCACGCGCGACGTTCTGAAGCAGGATCCGCTCGACATCGTGGCGATTCGCCTGCTGGCGTCGATCGCGGTCAAGCTCGGCCAGCTGGAAGATGCCAAGCACCTGCTCGAGCGCTGCCTGGAGCTCGCGCCCGGCTTTCACCTGGCCCGCCACGGCTATACGGTAGTGCTCTTTCGGCGCCACGAGCTGGATGCGGCGCTGGAGCAGGTGGAAAAGCTGCTGCGAGCGGAGCCCGCCAACCCGAACTACCTGATCCTGAAAGGTACGATCCTCGTGCGCCGCGGCGACCATCGGCCGGCACTGGAGATCTATGAAAGAATCCTCGCCGACTACCCGCGGCACGCCGGTGCCCACCTCAATTACGGGCACACGCTCAAAACAGTCGGTCGGCTGGATGAAGCGATTGCCGCCTACCGCACCAGCATCGGGCTCAGTCCCGACGGCGGGGAAGCGTACTGGAGCCTCGCCAACCTGAAGACCTTCCGTTTCACCGACGAAGACGTCGAGCGCATGCGCGCAGAGCTCGCCGTCGAAGGCCGCGATCCGGAAGACGAGGCGCATCTCGCGTTCGCGCTGGGCAAGGCACTGGAAGACCGGGCGGAGTACGAGGAATCCTTTACCTGGTACGAACGCAGCAACGCCGTCCGCGGGAAGCACCACCGGTGGGATCCGAAGGTCAACGTGTTCGACACGGCCCGCCAGATGAAGGCGCTGAACGGCGACTTTTTCGCGGCGCGACAGGGCTGGGGATGCACTGCTGCCGATCCCATTTTCATTGTCGGACTGCCGCGCGCGGGCTCGACGCTGCTGGAGCAGATACTCGCGAGCCACAGCCAGGTTGAAGGGACCGCCGAGTTGCCCGACATCATCGCGATCTCGCGGCGTCTCGGCCAGAAGACGCGCAGGAACCCGGCATCGAAGTACCCGGAGATCCTGAAAGAGCTGACGCCGGAGGCGGCCCGCAGCCTCGGCGAAGGCTACCTCGAATCCACTCGCGTGCAGCGCAGCGGAAAGCCGTTCTTCATCGACAAGATGCCGAACAACTTCCAGCACATCGGGCTCATCCACCTGATCCTGCCGAACGCAAAGATCATCGACGCGAGGCGTCATCCGATGGGCGGCTGCTTCTCCTGCTACAAGCAGCTCTTCGCACGCGGCCAGAACTTTACCTACGACCTGGACAAGCTCGGCCGCTACTACCGCGATTACGTCATCCTGATGGATCACTGGGACGCAGTGCTCCCGGGGCGCGTGCACCGTGTGCAGTACGAACAGATGGTGGAGAACACGGAGACCGAGATACGCCGCCTGCTCGATTATTGCGGCCTTGAATTCGAGGAACAATGCCTGCGCTTCTTCGAAACCGAACGCGCGATTCGTACGCCCAGCGCGGAACAGGTGCGGCAACCGGTTTATCGCGCGGGGCTGGAGCACTGGCGTCACTACGAGCGGCACCTGGGGCCCCTGAAGAAGGCATTGGGCGCGGTGCTGGACCGCTACCCGATCGCATGAAGAAGAACGGCAGGACAGCACTCGTGCTGATGCTTGTCGCGGCGTTTGCCCTCGCTGATCACGTGGAGCGTGCGCCCTACATCCCCGACAGCGGCAGCCTCTTCATCCGCTGCGGCACGCTCATCGACGGCATCAACGACGAAGCGCGAGAAGACCAGGTCGTGGCGATTCGGTTCGGCCGCATCGCCGCCGTGCTGGAGGGCGGCACGGATACCCGTGAAGCGCCGGTACTGGATCTCACGGATTACACCTGCCTGCCCGGACTCATCGACACCCATACGCACCTTACCGATCGCGCCGGCACGACTCGCGACCTGAGCGTTTTCTTCACCCGCGGCGAAGAGGAGCAACGACGCATCTCCCGGAGCAGCGCGGAGATCACGCTGTTTGCCGGCTTCACGACGGTGCGCAATGTCGGCGCGTACATCGGCTGGTCGGCACGCGACCTCCGGGACCGCATCAATGCCGGCGAGATCGCCGGGCCGCGGATGCAGGTGGCGGGCTTCTACCTCACGGTCCCGGGTGGCGGCGGCGACCTGCTGATTCCCGGCGTTGCGGAAGAGGAGATTCCCTTCCGCGTGCGCATGGGCGTGGCGCGGGGGCCGGAAGCGTTCAGGCGCAAGGCGCAGGAGGCGGTCGCAGGCGGCGCGGACGTGCTGAAGGTCATCGCATCGGGGGCCGTCCTGGCTTATGGCGGGGTGCCCGGCGCGCCGGAAATGACGGAAGAGGAGATTGCGGCGGTGGTCGAAGTCGGCCGGAACGCCGGCGTGCCCGTCACGGCGCACGCACACGGGGCGCAATCCATCAAGGACGCGATCCGGGCCGGCGTCGACTCCATCGAGCACGCCTCGCTCGCCGACGACGCGGCCATCGCGCTCGCGGCAGAACACGACGTGGCGTTTTCGATGGACGTCTACAACGGCGACTACATCGACACTGCCGGGCGCGAGCAGGGCTGGCCGGAGGAATTCCTGCAGAAGAACCTGGAAACGGTTGAAGCGCAGCGGCAGGTATTCACCAAAGCGCACGAGGCTGGCGTACCGATCATCTACGGTACGGACGCTGCGGTTTATCCGCACGGCGACAACGCGCTGCAGTTCGCCATCATGGTGGAGCGCGGCATGGCGCCGATGGACGCAATCAAGGCGGCGACTTCGGTGGCTGCGCACCATATCGGCTGGGACGACCGTGTCGGCGCCGTCGAAACCGGACGCTACGGTGACCTGATCGCGGTGCGCGGCAACCCGCTCGAAGACATCACCGTGCTGGAGGACGTCGAGGTAGTGATCAAGGGCGGCCTCGTTTTCAAGAGGCCGCACGCACCATAAGAACGAAACCCGGGGAGTAAAAATGGGACAGAACGCATGAACGGCGCCACCGGCGTCCGCTGGCGCGTACTCGCACTGCTGGTACTCGCGAGCTTCGTCTCCTACGTGCTGCGCTCGGACATGTCGATCGCAGGCCCGGCGATCGTGGATGACCTTGGGCTGACTGAACAGCAGCTCGGTTACGTCCTTGCCGCCTTTACGGCGGGCTACACCATCTTTCAGTTCCCGGGCGGCGTCTTCGGGATCAAGCTCGGCACGCGTCGGGCGATGACGGTAATCATGGTGCTGTGGGGCCTGCTGATCATGTTGACGGCGGCCGCTGGCAGCATCGGCGCCAGTGCGGCAACGGTGGTCGCGGCGCTCATTGGCGTGCGCTTTCTTGTTGGCGCGGCGCATGCGCCCATCTATCCGCTGACCGGCGCCGTCATCGAGCGCTGGTTCCCGATCGGGAGCTGGGCGCTGCCGAACGGCCTGTCCAGCACCGGCCTTACCCTCGGCTACGCGGCGGTGGCGCCGGCGCTCGCGTTGATGATCGCGGCGTGGGGCTGGCAGACCGCGTTCGCGATGCTGGGGCCGCTCGCCTTCATCGGCGCCATCTTCTGGTGGTGGTACGTGCGCGACGAGCCGTCGCAACATGCCACCGTCAATGATGCGGAAGCGGCGCTGATCATGGCGAACCGGCCTGACGTGGTCGCCCCCGATACGAACCAGCCGGGTTGGCTGCGCGTGCTGAAGAACCGCGACGTGCTGCTGCTGACGCTCGCCTATTTCTGCATGAATTACATCTTTTACCTGATGTTCAACTGGGTCTTCTATTACCTTGTCGAGGTGCGCGGGTTCGACAGCACGGCTGCCGGCTTCTTCACCTCTGTGCAATGGATTGCGGCGGCCGTAGGCGCGACCCTCGGAGGCTTCGTTTGCGATTTCCTGTGCCGCCGCTATGGCATGCGGCAGGGGTGCGCGCGGCCGGCGATCGTCGCACTCGTCCTGTCGGGAACGTTCGTGCTGATCGGCGCGGTCACCGGCAACGCCTACATCGCCGTGGCCTGCCTGGCCTTGAGCTTTCTCTGCAACCAGATCACCGAGGCGGCGTTCTGGGCCGCCGGCATCAGCATCGGCGGCCGCAACGCGGCGGCCGCCTGCGGCGTCATGAACACCGGCGGCAACTCCGCAGGCTTCGTCAACGCGCTGCTGGTGCCGTTTACGGCCGCCACCTTCGGCTGGACCGCCGCGATGGTGACGGGCACGGTATTCGCCTTCCTCAGCGCCGGGCTGTGGCTCTTCATCCGGGCCGACCGTCCCGTGGCGTGACAGGTACCGGACTTGCATTTTTTGCCTTTTGCGGGAATAGCAAAAGATGCAAGTCCGGTACCGGCATCTGGCATCATGTGGAATTGCGGCGCAAGGCGTCCCGGCGCTTGCTAAAGTAGCTGCAAAACGAGCCGTGGATGCTCCCATGCGCGACGCTGAATACATCCCCGAGAGCCACCTCTTCTATCACGACAGCAGCCGCCGGCCCCGGATCGACCGGGCCGAAGGGGTCTGGATCTGGGACGTGAACGGTCGCCGCTACCTGGACGCCTCGAGCGGCGCCATGGTTTCGAACATCGGCCACTCCAATCCGCGCGTCCTGGCCGCGATGAAGCGCCAGATGGACAAGGCGACCTTCGCCTACAGGCTGCACTTCGAAAGCGAGCCGGCAGAGGAGCTTGCGGCACTGACCGCTTCGCTGATGCCCGAGGGCCTCGACCGTATCTTCTTCGTATCCGGCGGTTCCGAGGCGACGGAAAGCTGCCTCAAGCTCGCGCGCCAGTACGCGCTCGCCACAGGCGAGCCGCGCCGCACGAAGGTCATCTCGCTTTTTCCTTCCTACCACGGCTCCACGCTCGGCGCCGCGGCTGTCACCGGCATGTACCCCTTCGTAGAGCCGTTCCGCGAAATGATCCGCGTGATGCCGAAGATCCCGGCCGCCACCTGCTACCTGGACAGGGATGCGCTGACGCACGAGGAACGCGGCCTGCGATACGCCGAGTACCTGCGGGACGAGATCGTGAGGCAGGGCCCGGAGACCGTGCTCGCCTTCATGATGGAACCGGTCGGCGGTGCGTCCACCGGCGCGCTCGTGGCACCGGATTCCTGGTACCGGCGCATCCAGGAGATCTGCCGGGAATTCGGCGTGCTGCTGATTGCCGATGAGTTCATGAGCGGCGCCGGCCGCACGGGGCGCTACCTCGCGTCCGAGCACTGGAACCTGCAGCCGGACATCGTTTCGCTGGCCAAAGGTCTCGCCGCAGGCTACGCGCCGCTCGGCGCGATGGCCGCGCATCGCCGCATCGTGACGGCGGTGACCAACAGCGGCGGGTTTGCGCACGGCTACACGTATGCGGGCAATCCGCTGGCCTGTGCCGCGGGTCTCGCCGTGACGCGTGAGCTGCTCGAGCAGAACGTAATGGAGAACGCCGAACGGCAGGGGCGCAACCTGAGAGCGCGCCTGTGCAGCCTGATGAAACGCTACCCGTTTGTCGGGGACATTCGCGGCAAGGGACTGCTGCTCGCCTTCGAACTGGTCAGCGACCGCGAAACCATGCAACCGCTCGATCCGGAGATGAAAGCGCACCTCGGGCTGGTCGAGGAGGCATACAGCCGCGGGCTCATCATCTATTCCCGCCGCACGCGCGGCGGAACCGTGGGTGATCATTTCATGGTCTGCCCGCCGCTGACGATCACCGATGCGGAAATCGAGGAACTGATGGAGATGCTGGTCGCTAGCCTCGATGCTTTCGCCGACGCGCACGGATTGCCGGTAAATAACGGATAGCGCGACCGTGAGCAAGGTCATCATCACTTGCGCCGTCACGGGTTCCATTCACACGCCGACCATGAGCCCGTACCTTCCGGTGACGCCGGAGGAGGTCGCCGACCAGGCAATTGCGGCGGCGCAAGCCGGTGCGGCCATCCTGCACCTGCACGCCCGCAACCCGGAGACGGGGCAGCCGACCGCCGACCCTGACGTCTTCATGCAGTTCCTGCCGCGGATCGCCAGGTCCTGCGACGCCGTCGTCAACATCACTACCGGCGGAAGCTCACTGATGACGATCGAAGAGCGCCTCGCAGCGCCCGATCTCGCGCAGCCGGAAATGGCGTCGCTGAACATGGGCTCCATGAACTTCGGCCTGTTTCCGATGAAGAAGCGGTATTCCGACTGGAAGCACGAATGGGAGCCGAAGCTGCTGGACGCGACGAAAGAAGTGGTGTTCCGCAACACGTTCTCGGACATCGAGCAGGTTTTTCACCGGCTGGGCGACCGGTACGGCACACGCTTCGAGTTCGAATGCTACGACGTCGGCCATATACAGACGCTGGCTTTCTACCTGCGGGAAGGGCTGATCAAGAAACCCCTGTTCGTGCAGTTCGTCCTCGGAGTGCTCGGCGGCATCGACGCCGCGCCCGAGAACCTGATGCACATGAAAGCGACGGCCGATCGCCTCCTCGGCGGCGACTATCGGTTTTCGGTGCTGTGCGCGGGGCGGCTGCAGATGCAGTTGGCGACGATGGGCGCAATCCTCGGCGGCAACGTGCGGGTCGGGCTCGAGGACAGCCTGTTGATCGGCCGCCGGACACTCGCAAAGAGCAATGCCGAACAGGTGGCGAAGATCCGGCGCGTGCTCGAAGAGCTGGGCTTCGAGATTGCCACGCCGCTTGAGGCTCGCAAGATGCTGGAGCTCAAGGGCGCAGACAAGGTGAACTTTTGAGCGCAGCAAGGGCACACGCGGCGGCTGTCGCCATTCGCGTGGCTACCGCGGATGACGCGGAAAACCTGCACGGTATGCTGCTCGAGCTAGCGCGCGACACGGGGCTGCCCGAGAAAATCCGGAGCAAGCCGGACGACCTGCGGCGGCTCGGATTCCGTGAGCGGCCGGCCTTCCACGCGCTGATCGCGGAGCGGCAGGACAAGCCGCTGGGGCTGTCGCTGTTCTTCTATAACTTTTCGTCCTGGCGCGGCGAGCTCGGCGTATACGTGCAGGATCTCTACGTGGCAGAGGACGCGCGCGGCACGGGCCTCGGGCGCCGGCTGGTCGAGGAGACAGTCAGGCTCGGGCGGCTACAGGGAGCGACGCACCTCCGGCTCTCCGTGGACCGGGGCAACGAGGCCGCGCAGCGGTTTTATCGCGGCCTCGG
>DATABW010000085.1:0-7917 GCA_036259375.1 Woeseiaceae bacterium | reverse complement strand
ATATAGCGAGCCACCGCGCCCCCTCAGGAGCCGGCGTATAAGGAGAGAGGAATGTTGAGGGTTTCGCCGACCCGCAGCGTGTCGCTCGACATCTGGTTGGCCGACTTCAACTCCGACGTGCTGACGTTGTAGCGCTCCGCTATTTCACTCAGCGTGTCGCCTCGTGAGATCACGTACGTCAGCTGCCCGGGCGGCGCATCGCGCAGGTTGATTGCGAGCTGCGTGTCCGGCGGCGGGTGGAGGTAAAAGTGGGTCCGGATGCCGGCGAGGATGGCGTTCGCGAGTTTCTTGCGATGCGCAGCGTTCTTGAGCTTCTTTTCTTCGGCGGGATTGGAGATGAACGCCGTCTCGACGAGGATGGACGGCACGTCGGGCGATTTCAGCACGAGGAAGCCGGCCTGCTGCACGTTACGCCGGTGCATTGCGCCGATCTTTTCGAGTTCGTCGAGGACCCGCTCGCCGATCATGAGGCTCGCGCTGAGGGCCGCGTTCTGCGACAGATCGAGGAGCACGGAGGCGAGCAGGTCGTCCTTGTCGGCGAGGGAGACACCACCGATGAGGCCGGAGGAGTTTTCCCGCTGGGCCAGCAACATCGCCGCCTCGTCGCTCGCGCCGTCGAGCGAAAGAACGTACACCGAGGCGCCGTTGGCGCGCCGGTCCTTGACCGCATCGGCGTGGATCGAAACGAAGAGGTCCGCGTTGTTGCGCCGCGCGACCGCCATGCGGTCGCGATGGTCGACGTAGTAATCGCCATCGCGCACCAGCACCGCGCGCATTCCAGGTTCCTCGTCGATGCGTTCGGCGAGGCTGCGCGCAATGGACAGGGCGACATCCTTCTCGAAAGTTCGGGCGTGCCCGATGGCCCCGGGATCGCGGCCGCCGTGACCGGGATCGACGGCGATGACGATGTCGCGGCCGGCCTCGAAGCGTTCGGAGGCTCGCCGCACTGTCTCGATGCCCTCCCGATGCAAGTCGATGACGAGGCGGTCGCCGTGTTGTCCGCTGGGTCCGGCGGTAAAACTGCGCGATCGCACGGGCTCGTTCAGGTCCAGTACTACGCGCAGTCCGCCGTCGGCGCGGCGGCCGGTGCGCACACCCGCGAGCGGGCCGGAGGATCCCGGCAGGTCGGCGAGAGAATCGCTGGCGCGGCTGTCTTCCAGGTCGACGACCAGCCGGTCCGGGCCGCGCAGCGTGAATATGTTGTGCGACGCTGGCGCACTCAGGTCCAGCACGACGCGCGTGCGTCCGTCCTCCGACCAGACGCGCACGTCCTCCAGGGTGGCGCCATGCGCCGCGGCCGCTGCCAACAGCAGCACGCCCGGTAAAAAAGCTACCCCGCGCATCACCAGCCGATCCTTCCCTTTATTCGTTGCTTATGCTGACGGAGTATACGAATCCCGGGGCAAAAGCCAACTATTTATTTTGTGATTTTAAAAGGATAGCGCCGTTAGTTAAGACATTACAGGACGCAAGAGAGCACGCCCGCGCGGGCTTTGCGCCACGACCTCCGCGGCACGGCCGGTGCCCAGGTACCGCAGCCTGACGATGAGATCGCCGCGGGCCGCGAGGGAAGGCGCCCGTTCCGGCCACTCCACCAGCATCAACCCGTCGTCCATTTCCGTCCAGCCGAGGTACGGCAGCTCGCCGCCGTCCGTGAGCCGGTACAGGTCGACGTGGTAGACCGTGCGGCCGCCGATCGTGTACGGCTCGACCAGCGTATACGTAGGACTCGGCACGGGTCCTCGATGCCCCAGCGCGCGCAGCATCGCGCGCGCCAGCGTCGATTTGCCGGAGCCGAGCTCGCCCTCCAGCAGGATCATGAAACCGCGAGTGTCCTCGGGGAGATGCCGCGCCAGTTGCTGTCCGAGCGCCTCCGTCGCCCGCGCATCCGGCAAGTCGAGCGTGGCGGTCAGGGATTCAGCCATGGGCGCAGATTCGAAAGCACGTCGGAGGCCAGCAATCCACGCGGCGCCGCGCCGGCTGCCGCGTCGCCGGCGGCGGCATGCGCCATCACGCCGACCTTCGCGGCAGTTTCGCCGGCCAGCCCCTGCGCCAGGAGCCCTGCGACGATGCCTGTCAGGACATCGCCCATGCCCGGCGAGGCCATACCGGGATTGCCCGCCGTGCAAAGCCAGGGGGATCCGCTTTCCGCGGACACGAGAGTGCCCGCTCCTTTCAGCACCACCGTGCCGCCGTAAAGGTCGCGCAACGAGGCGAGGGAGCGCAGGCGATCGCCCTGCACGGCCACGGCGGATTGCCCCAGCAGCCGCCCCGCCTCGCCCGGATGCGGCGTAAGGATCCAGTCGTCCCGCCGCCGCGGGTTTTTCGCGAGCAGGTTCAGGGCGTCCGCGTCCAGCACCGCGGGGACGGCCTGCTTCACGCAGGCATCGAGCAACTCGAAGGCCCACTCGTCGGTGCCCAGCCCGGGGCCGATCGCCACCGTCGAAACGCGCTTGAGCAGCCGCAACAGCGCCCGGCCATCCTCCACGCCGTGACACATGAGTTCCGGCCGCCCTGCCATCACCACCGCGCAGTTGGCGGGATGCGTCGCCACCGTGACGCGCCCCGCGCCAGCCCGCAGCGCCCCTTCGCCGGCGAGGCGAATGGCACCCGGCATGCCCGGTCCGCCGCCGACCAGCAGCAGATGCCCGAAATCGCCCTTGTGTGCGCTCCGGCGCCGCGGCGGCAGCTGGCGGCGGATGTCGGCGGGATCGATGCGGCGCATTTGCGGGCGTTCCGGCGCACGGCATTCGGGCGGTATGTCCAGGCCGGCAAAGGAAAGCGTGCCGGTGAAATCGGCAGCACGCGCCAGAAACAGGCCGCTTTTCAGGCCCACGAACGTGATCGTGTGGTCGGCATGCACGGCGGTGCCCATCACTTTACCCGTGTCGCTGGAGATCCCACTCGGCACGTCCAGGGCAAGCACGGCAGCCGGATGATCGTTAACGGCGTTGACCGCTTCCGCAAAGGCGCCTTCGACATTGCGCGAGAGGCCGCTGCCGAGTATGGCGTCCACCAACAGCCCCGCGCCGGCATCGAGCGTGCCGCGCCACGGACGGACGGCGCCGCCAATGCCGGCGAAATCGGCGTAAGCTGTGGCGGCATCGCCCGACAGGCTGCCCGGATCGGCCAGCGCGACGACGGAGACATCGATGCCGCGCTCGCCGGCGCGCCGCGCCAGCACGTAGCCGTCCCCCCCGTTGTTGCCGGCGCCGCAGACGATCTGCCAGCGGCGTGCTCGCGGAAACTCCCGCCCGGCGGCCTCGAGCGCGGCGGCCGCGGCCCGCTGCATGAGCACATAGCCGCCGATGCCCGCCTCCTCGATCGCGCGGCGATCGATGCGGCGAACGCTTTCGGTGTCATAGATGTCGGAAGGCAGTTCCACGAAGACGTTGCTCGAGGCAATTATAATGACCGGATGTCGAACATGAGTCGATCCGGATGCGCGGCGGCGGCGCCGGGCACGCCCGATGTCGCCGCATTGAAGCAGCAGATCGGCCGCTGGGGCCGTGAGCTCGGTTTCCAGCAGACCGGCGTCAGCGATGTCGATCTCGCGCGAGCGGAGAAGCGACTGGCCCGCTGGCTCGCGGACCGCTTCCATGGCGAGATGGGCTACATGGCGCATCACGGGCCGAAGCGCAGCCGCCCGGACCTCCTGGTCCCGGGAACGGTGCGGGTCATTTCCGTCCGCATGGATTACCTGCCCGAAGACCAGGACGCCGCGGCCGCGCAGCTCGCATGCTCCGACAAAGCTTACGTGTCGCGCTACGCGCTCGGCCGCGATTACCACAAGGTGCTGCGCGGGCGCCTGCGTGCCCTGGCGCGCCGCATCGGCGACGAGATCGGCCCCTTCGGGCATCGCGTATTCGTCGACAGCGCGCCGGTGCTGGAAAAGCCGATTGCGGAGAAGGCAGGGCTCGGCTGGATCGGCAAACACACCAACCTGATCAACAGAAGCGCCGGGTCGTGGTTCTTCCTGGGCGAGCTGTACACCGACCTGCCGCTGCCCCCGGATGCACCGGAGACGAGTCACTGCGGCAGCTGCCGGGCGTGCCTGGACGTCTGCCCCACCGGCGCGATCGTGGCGCCGTACCGCCTCGATGCACGGCGCTGCATCTCCTACCTGACCATCGAGCTGAAGGGATCGATCCCGATCGAGTTCCGTCCGCTGATCGGCAATCGCGTATACGGCTGCGACGACTGCCAGCTCTTCTGCCCCTGGAACAAGTTCGCCCGCCGCACGGAGGAAGCCGATTTTGCGCCGCGGCACGACCTGGATTCCGCGGACCTGGCGGCGCTCTTTTGCTGGAGCGAGGACACCTGGCGTACCAGAACCGAGGGCAGCGCGATGCGCCGCATCGGCTTCCATCAGTGGTTGCGCAACCTGGCCGTGGCGCTCGGAAATGCCCGATCGACTCCCCAGGTCGTCGCTGCACTGGAATTTCGGCGGAACCACGTCTCAGACATGGTGCGCGAACATGTGAAGTGGGCACTGGAGCAGCACGGTCAGGAGTGATTCGCTAGGATAATGGGAAAAACGGTTAAAGCGGTCGCGGGGACATCTGTGACAGGGATCACGCTCGGCTTGAATTCGGACTACCAGCGCTCGCTGCTGGCCGGGCTGCAATTGTTCCAGGGAGTGGAACCCGATGAAGTCCAGGAGCTGCTGCAGAAATGCGATCGGCGGGACCTCGGCCCGGGAGAGCTGCTGCTCTCCCCCGGCTCGAAGAACGAATACGTGTTCGTGGTCCTGTCGGGCAGCCTGGAAGTACGCGTCGGCTCCCCGGATGCGCCGATCATCGCCACCATGCGCGCCGGCGAATGTGCCGGTGAGATGTCGATCATCGAGGATCGCGACCCCTCCGCTTACGTCGTGGCCGGCGAGCCCACCCACCTGCTCGTCATCCATCAGACGATCCTCTGGGCGATGGTCGATGCGTCGCACGCTTTCTGCAAGAACCTGCTGATCGTCCTGTCGGAGCGGGTGCGCAGCCACAACCAGTTCATCGCGGCCAGTTTCGGCGACCTGCAGAAGTTCGAACGCAACGCGACGACAGACGCGCTGACCGGTCTGCACAACCGGCACGCGATGGAAGAGACGTTTCCGCGGGAAGTGAGCCGCTGCCGCCAGAACGACCTGCCGGTCTCGTTGATCATGATCGACGTGGACCAGTTCAAATCCTTCAACGACCTGTTCGGCCATGTTGCCGGCGACCGCGTCCTGACGGCTGTCGCACGCATCCTGCAAAAGCAGTTCCGTCCGCGCGACCTGCTCGTGCGCTTCGGCGGGGACGAGTTCGCGGTGCTGCTGCCGGGAATAGGCGCGACGGAAGCGCTCACGATCGCGGAACGGGTGCGCAAATCCGTCTCCGGTTCTACCGAGGACAGTGAAGATTCACTGATCCAGGTGCCCGTGGAAGTTTCAATGGGCATCGCCGAGCTGGGGCCGGACGGCAGCTTCGACAGCCTGCTGCGCGCGGCGGACGCCGCTCTTTACCGCGCCAAGGACGCCGGCCGCAACACGGTGCGGACCAGCCAACAGGAGCCCGTCTCTCCGACGAGCAGACCTTCGAGGCCGAGTCGCCCGTGAGACGGGCTCCGCAGCTCAGATGTGCACGCGCACGTTGTCGATCAACCGCGCCTTGCCGAGCCAAGCCGCCGCCAGCACCACCAGCTCGTCGGTGTCGCGGTCCGGCCGGTCGAGATTCTCGGCACGCCGGATGCTGACGTACTCCGGCGCGAATCCCTTGTCGGATAGCGCCGTCATCGCACCGGATTCCAGCTCCGCGTAGTGCCGGTTGCCGGACTCGAGCTCCAGCGCGATACGCTCGAGCTCGCGATAGAGTTCCGGCGCGATCCTGCGTTCGCTGTCCGTCAGGTACTGGTTGCGCGAACTGCAGGCGAGCCCGTCATCGTCCCGTTCCGTCGGCGCCGTCACGATGCGGACTGTCCAGTGCAGGTCGTCGACCATGCGGCGGATCAGCAGCTGCTGCTGGTAATCTTTCTGTCCGAACACGGCAACGTCGGGCATGACGAGACCGAAGAGGCGCGCAACGACCGATGTCACGCCGTCGAAGTGACCGGGACGGAAGGCGCCGCACAAGTCCTCGGAAAGCTTCGGCACCGTAACGCGCGTTGCGGTTTCCATGCCGGATGGATAGACGGTGGCGACATCGGGAGCGAACAGCAGGTCGGCCCTGGCGCGCTTCAGGCGCCGTTTATCGAGATCGAGGGTACGCGGATAATGCGCATAATCGCTGCCCGGCTCGAACTGAGAGGGATTGACGAAGATCGACACCACGACCCGCTCGGCCTGCTCGCGCGCCAGCCTCACGAGACTCAAGTGCCCTTCGTGCAGGTTGCCCATGGTCGGCACGAGCGCCACGTGGTCGCCGGCCTGCCGCCATTCGCCGAGGCGTTCGCGCAATTCCTCGCGGGTAGTGATCGTCTGCACCGATTCTTACCTGGGAGTCCGCAGCGCCAGGCGGCGCCTCAGGAGAAACAGTGCTCGGGCCCGGGGTACCGCCGCTGCTTCACAGCCTCCACATACGCCGCAATGGCGTCCAGCGGCGCGTCCCTGCCCTGCATGAAGTTCTGCACAAAGCGCGGCGTGCGTCCCTGCGTGATGTTCAGGATGTCGTAGAGGACCAGGATCTGGCCGTCGACGTCCGGTCCGGCGCCGATACCGATGACCGGCACGTCCAGCGCCGACCTGACGGCCCGGCCGACCTCGTTCGGCACGCATTCGAGCAGCACGAGGTCCGCGCCCGCGTCCTGCAGCTTGCCGGCGGATTCGACCATGCGCTTGGCCGCCTCCGGCTCCCGCCCCTGTACCTTGAAGCCGCCGATCTTGTGCACCGACTGCGGCTTCAGGCCGAGGTGAGCGCATACGGGGATGTCGTGGCGAGCGAGGTGCGCCACGATCTCGAGCTGCCCGTCCCCGCTTTCGAGCTTGATCATCTTGGCGCCGCCTTCCTGCATCAACCGCACCGCATTCTCGAGTGCCTGCTCCGTGTTCGCGTAACTCATGAACGGCATATCCGCCACGAGCAGCGCCCGCCGCAGACCGCGGGCGACGTTGCGGGTGTGATAAATGACGTCGCCGACGGTAACGGGTACGGTCGTTTCGTGACCCTGGATCACCATGCCGAGCGAATCGCCGACCAGCACCAGGTCCGTGTCGGCCGCATCCACGAGGGCGGCAAAGCTCGCGTCATAGGCAGTCAGGCAGGCGATCGGCACGTTGTCCGCCTTCATCTTGCGGAGCGTGCCGACGTTGACCGGCGGTTCGGCCATTCCGCGCTGTTCGAGCTGTGTGTACATTCAGATGCTCCTACGCCAGCGCCGCCGCGGCTGCCGGATTGAAGAAATGCCGACCGCCCGTCGTGCGCCGGATCTGCTGCCAGAGCTGCTCGTAATCGGCGTCGTTGTGCGCGGGATCGATGGAGGACGCGTTGACGATCAGAAGCGGCCCCTCGTCGTAAGTGTGGAAGTACCGGGCGTACGCCTCCGCAACGGTCTCGATGTATTGCCGGTCTATGGCCCGTTCGTACGGCCGGCCGCGGCGCACGATGCGGCGCATCAGCGCGTCGACAGAGGCCTGCAGGTAAATGACGAGATCCGGAACCGGCGCCTCGACATCCAGCCTGCGGCTGATCTGGTCGTACAGACTCAGCTCCTCGCGATCGAGGTTCAGTTCCGCAAAGAGGCGGTCTTTCGCAAAGTGGAAGTCCGCCACGCGCACCGGCGAGAACATGTCGGACTGCCGCAGTTCTTCGAGCTGCCGGGCACGGTGGAACAGGAAAAACAATTGCGCCGGCAGCGCGGCGGAGCGCCCGCTCTTGTAAAAGCGCTCGAGAAACGGGTTGTCTTCGGGATGCTCGAGCAGCACTTCACCGTCGAAGCTCTCGGCCAGGC